>CAZJCL010000114.1:5081-8348 GCA_964544025.1 uncultured Opitutales bacterium
AAATACACCGTCGACATCACCGCCTTCCTCGAATCCTTCTACGACGGAAAAACGCTCCGTCCCGGCCTCGAAAACAACCGCGTCTATTTCCGCCTGAATGTCGGCGAAATCCTCGGAACATCCGGCCCCAACCGCCAAAACATCTACAACCAGATCGACCACGAACTCGGCCCGGTTCTCCGCCTGATGGCGCCCATCCCGCAATCCAGCGCCTACGACGACTGGATCGATTCCTTCGGCCTGAACCCGGAAACCGACGGCGCTCCCGCAGCCGATCCCGACGGCGACAGATTTCCCAACGAAACTGAATTCGCGTTCGGATCGAATCCCACCGAAAGCACCGCCTCCCTCTTCGAGTTCCGAAACGAAAACGATCAATTGATCGTCACCTTTCTCGCTCTCGATTCCGGAGCGACCTACCACGTCGAAACCAACCCCGATCTCTCCGCGAATCCCGGCTGGCTTCCCGAGCCCGCCATTCAAATCGCATCCGCCCCCAACGAACCCGAACCGCCCTTCGGCTACAGCCGCCACCAAATTTCAATCGATCTTTCCGCCGCCCCCGCCCGAAATTTCTTCCGCCTCCGCGCCGCGCTTTCCGATCAATAAACCTAACCGCGGCAATGGAAAAAGATTTTTAACCACGATCGAGGCTTTGCATAGATGGCGAACCGCGTTTCAACGCAAACCAGTGCATAAGTTCCTGATTTGTGTTCATTTGTGTCCATTCGTGGTTAAACGACTGATCTTTGGGATAAACACGAAAAAGCCCGCCGGCCTACCCCTAAGCCGACGGGCCAATTTTCTAACCCAAATAACCGGAACCACGGTAAAATCCCTCCGGCCGGGAACGGAAAAATTGCTCTTTCCGATTACCGCGATGACCAATGTTACAGAAAGCCGATTTGCACATATGTTCAACTCTTCCACGCGATTTCCTCCCGCACCCGCTCCCCCAAACCCGCTCCATTCGCCCTCTTAAAATCCTTCAAAAGCAAACTTCCCGACATCTTTTTCCGCACCCTCGAAAAAGCAGCTGCCTCATTCCATTCCCTGATCAAATCGCACTCTCACTTTGTGTTACCGAAAAAAATTTTGCCGCGGCTCAAAAATAATTTCCATCCGCCCAACAATTCTCGCCTTCCCGCCTCGATCCGCCGATAAATTCCTCATGAACCCGCGCCTCCCCGGAATCCTTCTCGCCCTCGCCGCCGCCTGTTTCTCCGCCCTTTCCGCAACCCAATCCCAGCCGCCCCGCCTCGAACTGCTCGAAGTCAGCCGCATCTGGGACGAAGCCCCGCACAACGCCTTCACCGATCTCATCCGCTTCAACGGCCAATGGGTCTGCGGCTTCCGCGAAGCCTCCGCCCACGCCGGCGGCACCCCCGACAGCCGCATGCGAATCCTCGTTTCCCCCGACGGCGAAACCTGGAAATCCGCCGCCCTCCTCCGCGACGAACGCGGCGACATCCGCGACGCCAAACTCGCGATCCTCCCCGACGGACGCCTGATGTTTCTCACCGCGATCCAGAAATTCGACACCTCCGAATACGCCCACCAATCCCTCGCCTGGTTCACCAGCGATCTCGAAACCTGGGACGGCCCCCACGACGTCGGCGAACCCAATATCTGGCTCTGGGGAATCACCTGGCACAAAAACACCGGCTACAGCATCGGCTACAAAACCCGCACCGACCGCTTCGTCCGCCTCTACCAAACCGCCAACGGCACCGACTTCGCCCCACTCGTCGAAAACCTCGAAATCGACGACCCTTACCCCAACGAAAGCAAAATCATCTTCGACGCCCACGACACCGCCCACGTCCTCCTCCGCACCGAAAGCCTCGCCCAATTCGGAACCGCCCAACCGCCCTACACCGATTGGCAATGGCAAAAACTCGACCAACGAATCGGCGGCCCCAACCTCATCCAACTCCCCGGCGGACATTTCCTCGGCGCCGGCCGTCTCTACGTCCCCCGCGCCCGCACCGCCCTCTTCTGGATCGATCCCGAATCTGGCAAGATCGACGAAACCCTCACCCTTCCCTCCGGCGGCGACACCAGTTATCCCGGCCTCGTCCTCCACGACGGCATTCTCTGGATGAGTTACTACTCCACCCACGAAGGCAAAAGCTCCATCTACCTCGCCAAAATCGCCCTCCACGATCCGGCTCCGTAACCGCCGCAATCCACCGCGCCCGATAAAGCTCTGCCGCCCGATCCAAAATGATCCACGCCGCCCGCCACCATTTCCCGATTCTCCTCGCCCTCCTCCTCACCGCGTTCCTCGCCGCCGCATCCGCCACCCGCGCCCAGGAATCCCGCGAGCACACCTTCGACATCACCTTCCCGCTCGAGAAAGACCGCGGAACCTACCGCCAAATGTGGCACGATTGCCGCCCCTCCGGCTCGAATTGCACCCGCGCCCACCGCGCCGTCGATCTTCACGCCCCTCCCGGCACTCCCGTTTACGCCGCCGCCGACGGCGTCATCCGCTGGCGTCAAACCTCCGCCGCCTCTGGCTGGTCCCCCACTTCCGGCTCCGGTTACTCCCTCTACATCGACGCCCCCAACGGCGCGTTCCGCCACTTTTACGGTCATTTCGGCCCGCACATCAAAGACCGCGAAAACGAAGCCTTCGCCATCAACCCCGCCACCGGCCAACTCTGGAAAGTCGGCGATCAGGTAAAACGCGGCCAACGCCTCGGCTGGGTCGGCACTTCCGGCGCCACCGCCTCCGGGCCGCACCTGCACTTCGAAATCCGCTCCCTGAAACGCGGCTTCCCCACCGACGATCCGGGCGCCGACGCAATCCCCGGACGCGATTACGGCGACCCGAACGCCACCATCGGCTTCTTCGATTTCCTCCGCTACGACCCTTTCTTCAGCCTGCAAGACGCCGAAGCCCGCCAGGATTATCCCGTCGGCGATCCGCAAATCGGCGACTACGTCCGGGTCGTCGCCGTCAGCTCCGCTTTAAACATGCGCGACCCCGAACCGTGCGACCCGCCCATCGCCGGAAAAGCCCGCCCCCTCGGCATGGTCGGACGCGTCATCGCCGGCCCCGCCTCCTGCCCCGAAATCGGCCCCCACAATCTCTGGAAAATCCAGTGGGAAGACTGCGAAATCGGCTGGTCCTCCCAGCTTTATCTCGAAGTGGTTCCCACCGGAAACATCTCCTGCCCCGACGTCCAAGTCTCCCTCGAAATCTCCGGACGCGGCGAAATCGCCCTCCATCCCGCCGAAACCTCCTACCCGGCCGGAACC
>CAZJCL010000115.1:0-6440 GCA_964544025.1 uncultured Opitutales bacterium
GGTTTCGGGGACGCCAGCGGGGAGATCGGAATGTTTACGTTCGCCGTTTTCGGAGATGACGACGGCTTGGCCGCGCTGGCAGAGGATGCCGCGTCCGCCTTCCTCGTAAAGCATCGCGTTGTAGGGCTGGTTTGGATGCATGTCCATCTGGTAGCCGCGAACGACGAAATTTTCCGGATCGGCGAGGCGGGAGCGGTATTGGAATCCGGAGTTGTTGTCTCCGGTGACGCGGGCCTGGAAGGTGATTTCGAAATCGGCGAGTTCGCCGCCTTGCCAGACGAGGAACGTGTTGCGGGGGGCTTTGCGGTCGGCGTTGTCGGTTTCGCCGATGAGCGTGCCGTTTTCGACGCGCCAGAGTCGGGAATCGCCTTTCCAGCCGTCGAGGTTTTGGCCGTTGAAGAGGGATTCCTGGGCGGTTGCGGAAATCGTGGCGAGCAGGAGCGCGACCAATGCAAGCAGGAGGTGAATCGGGTTGGTTTTTGTAATCATCTTTCTAAACGTAAAAATCAGGCAATCAGGGCGTCGATTACGCGGGACGAAACCGCTTGGGCGACGTGAGGTTCGGAGCCGATGAGGCTGCCGATTGTGGCGTGAAGATCGCGAACGTGAACGGGATCCTTCACGATGTTGTAAGAGAAATCGTCAGTTTCGCCATAAGAAACACCGGCTCTTACGCCGCCGCCCGCCATCCAGATGGAGAAACAACGGGAATGGTGATCGCGGCCGAAATGGTTCGGCGCGATCCCGGATTCCGAATACACGGTGCGGCCGAATTCCCCGCCCCAGATGACGAGCGTGTCGTCGAGCAAGCCGCGGTGGCGGAGGTCGGCGATGAGGGCGAAAATCGGGCGGTCAATTTCCGCGGCGAGCGTCCGGATTCGGTTCGGCAAATTCAGGTGCATGTCCCAGCCGCCGTGGAAAATTCGGGTGAAGCGGACGTCGCGTTCGGCCGCGTGGCGGGCGAGAAGGCATTGGTGGGCGAAGGTTCCGGGGATTTTGGCTTCGGGACCGTAAAGGTCCCACGTGGATTCCGGTTCACCGGAAAGATCGGCGGGATCGAAGGCAGCGGGAGCGGTGATCGCGGCAGTTCCGGGGGAAATGGCGGCGGTTAATTTCGCGGTGGCGGATTTGTGGTCGTTGGCGTCGGTGTGAACCGATTTAACGATGGCCAACTCGTCGGCGACGCGGGCGGTGTGGGGGAAGAGTTCGCTGATCCATTGGCCGGATTGGCCGTGTTGCGCGAATCGGAACGGGCTTGGGGCGATGGCAAATCGTGGTCGGGCGGGGGCGGTTTCGGCGGATGATTTCGGGTGCCGGACGGATTCGGGGAGGTTTTGGCCGAGATATTTTTGGAGGTTCGGTTTCGGGTCCCACGTATCCAGTTGAGACGGACCGCCCGCCATGAAGAGGTGGATGACGCGTTTGGTTTTGGGCGAAAATCCGGGAAAGGGTTTCGGGTCAGGCGCGAGACCGGTGAGCAAATCGCGACCCGGGCCGAAAACCGACGCGGCTCCGGCGAGCGCGAGCGCTTTTCCGGCGTTGCCGAGGAAGTTTCGCCGTGACTGGGGCCCGAGCCAATCCGGACGAGTTTCCTTTGGTCGCAGACTTTCGGGTACGGCGGGAAGGGATTGTTTTGGGCGCTGAGAACACATGGCAGAAGATCGGTTGGGGAATCTGCCAGTTAATCCGAATGTCGTCGAGGGAAAATCGGGGACGGTCAGAGCGCGAGTTGGCCGGTGAGGGCGAGGAGGAGGAGTTGGATTACGCCGACGGCGAAGCCGAGGAGGGCGCCGAGGCGTTCGATCGCGCGGAATTCTTTGCCGGCGATTTCCTGGACCATTTGTTCGAGTTTGAGGAGTTCGAAACTGGCGATGCGGGTTTCGACGAGTTCGCGAATGGGAAGGCGGGCTTCCATCTCGGCGGATAACCGGTTTTTCAGATACGGCGCTTGTTTGCGCATTTCCTGTCCGGCGAGGGTGGCGAGGCGTTCGAGGGTGACGTCGTTGATGAAGCCGCCGAAGAACGGGATCGCGCGGAGTTTCTCGCCGAGTTTGTCGTGGATGACGCGGCTGGTGAAGGTGGAGATGTAGTCGTCGAAATCGACGGCGTCGAGTTCCTTGCGGAGGAGGTTTTGGCTGAGGATTTCGCGTTCGACGATCTCGGCGGTTTTTTGGGCGATTTCTTTTTGGCGCTTGGGGATGAGGCCTTGCCAGTTGTAGCCGAGGAGGCGGATCGGCTGGCGGGGACGGAAGAGCATGCGGATCGCGATCCAGTTCGTCATCCAGCCGATGAACGCGCTGATCAGGGGAACGGAGAACAGAAATATCCAGTCGACCATGCGGAAAGGCGGAGCGCTAATTGGCTTCCGGCGGATTTTTCAGGTATTCGATGGCGCGGGCGGCGTGGCGGATTCCGGAGGCGATGCATTGGCCGAGGGCGACGCCGTCGCGGCTGGTTCCGGCGATGAAGAGGCCGGGGTTTTCGGTTTCGAAACGGTCGATGGTTTCTTTGAAACGACCGAACCCGATTTCGTATTGCGGGATCGCGTACGGCCAGCGGTGAATTTTGGCGAAGGCGGGTTTTTCGGAAATTCCGAGGAGCGGGCGGAGGTCGGTGAGGATGTGGGGGAGAAGTTGGGCGTCGGAGAGATTGGCGACTTCGGGTTGGCGGCGGCCTCCGGCGAAAACGGTGAGCAAAACGTGGTTTTCGGGAGCGCGGTTTGGGAAAAGCGTGGAGGGGAAAAGGACGCCGAGGATGCCGGCTTTTTCTTTGGCGGGGAAGAGCATTCCGAAACCGTCGAGCGGATGGGTGATTTGATCGCGGCGGAATCCGAGGGAAACGGAAACGACGGGCGGGCGGGGGATTTCGCGGAGGATTTCGAGCGGGTTTGGGGAGGCGGTGTTTTCGATTTTCAGCGCGGCGAGAGCGTCGGGCGGGAGGGCGAGAACAATGGCGTCGTAGCGGTCGCGGAGGCGGTGGTCGTAGCGGGAGGCGATCAGTTGCCAGCCGCCGTTTTCGGGTTGGATGGATTGGACGGGGGCGTCGTGGTAGATGTGTTTTGCGAGACGTTCGGTCAATTTTGCCGGAAGCGCGCTGAGTCCGTCGCGGAAGGAGAGGAGGCGGGTTTTGCGGTTTTCGCCGCGTTTGCGGTTTCGGGCGGCGGCGACCATGGCGCGGAAGATGGAGCCGTGTTCGGTCTCGATTCCATGAATACGTGGAAACGCGTGTTCCAGCGAAAGGCGTTCGGGATCGCCGGCGAAGATTCCGGAAACGAATGGATCGACCAAATAATCGAGGACTTCGGGGCCGAGGCGGCGGCGGGTGAAACTGGCGACGGACTCGTCTTCGCCGCGAGGGGCGTGGGCGATGTAGGGCTCTTTTAACAAGCGGAGTTTCGCGGATCCGGAAAGGAGGGGGGAACGGAGGAACGCGAGCGGCGAGGAGGGAATCGGAACCGGTTTTCCGTCGCGGACGATGTAGCGTTTTTTGGCGGCGGGATTGGCTTCGACGACTTCGTTTTCGAGGTGGAGGGCTTGCAGGAGATCGCGGATTTCGGGCGAGTTTTCCTGGATGGTGTTGGGGCCGGCTTCGCAGAGGTAGCCGTTTTCGCGCGTGGTTCGGATGACTCCTCCGGTGGCGGGCGCGGCGTCGAAAAGGAGCGGATGAAAACCGGCTTGTTGCAGATGAAACGCGGCTGTAAGACCGGTGATTCCGCCGCCAACGACCGCGATCTTCTTCATGCTTTCGCGTTCTGGACCGTTTGCACGAGCGCCTCGACGCTCTCAATTTTCGCTTGGGGGGAAATGCCGTGACCGAGATTGAAGATGTGGCCGGGGGCGTTGTTCATCGAGTCGAGCAGATGTTGTGCTTCGCGGCGGACGATGTCGGGCGACATGTTGAGGAGGACCGGATCGAAATTTCCCTGGAGGGCGAGATTGGCGGGAGCGGCGGCGCGGAGTTTCGAGAGTTGCGCGGTCCAGTCGACGCTGACGGCGTCGGCTCCGGTGGCGGCGAGATCGTCGATTCGGTGGTGGAGGCTTTTGGCGAAAAGGATGACGGGGACGCGCTTATTGACGGCTTGCACGATGCGGCGAATCCATTTCAGGGAAGCGGCTTCGTAGGTGTGACCGGAGCAGATGCCGCCCCAGGAGTCGAAAATCTGGATCGCTTCGGCACCGGCTTCGAGCTGCATTTCGACGTATTCGATGACCGCCTGGGTGATTTTCTCCATGAGCGTGTTGAAGAGGACGGGCTCGTTGAAGAAAAATTCCTTCACCTTCTGGAATTGGACCGCGCTGCCGCCTTCGATCATGTAGGTGGCGAGCGTCCAGGGAGATCCGGCGAATCCGATGAGGGCGTTTTCACCGCGGAGTTCCTGTTTGAGAAGGCGGATCGCTCCGGCGACGTATTCGAGATGCTCGCGGACGCGGGAGGGGGAAAGTTGTTCGATTTGGGCGGGGGAATTGATGGCGAAGGCCATGGAAATGCCGCCGGTGGAGCGGAATTCGTAAGGCTGGCCCATCGCTTCCGGAATCACAAGGATGTCGGAAAACAGGATCGCCGCGTCGAATCCGAAACGTTTGATCGGCTGCAAGGTCACCTCGGTGGCCAGCTCGGGCGTTTTCACCATGGTGAGAAAACCGTGCTTTTCTTTGAGCGCGCGGTATTCGGGCAAGTAACGGCCGGCTTGGCGCATCAGCCAGATCGGAGGGCGATCAACGGGTTGGCATCGGCAGGCGGCAAGGAATCTTTCGCGTTTCGTCATGAAGCAGAAAATGGTGAATCAGGCGGAAGGATCGGCGGTTTCGTCGAAGTGGATCCAATCGCGCGGTTGGAGAAAAAGTTCGTAGAGGCGGGCTTCCGGAGAGTCCGGTTCGGGACGCCAGTCGTATTCCCAGCGGGCCAGGGGCGGCATCGAAACGAGGATGGATTCGGTGCGTCCGCTGCTTTGGAGGCCGAACAAGGTGCCGCGGTCGAAGACGAGATTGAATTCGACGTAGCGGCCGCGCCGGTAGAGTTGGAAATTGCGTTCGCGGTCGCCCCAGGAGGCGGTTTTTCGGCGGGAAATGATTGGGCTGTAAGCGGCGAAGAAACCGTCGCCGACCGCTCGGATGAATTCGAAGCAACGGGCGAAACCCCACTCGTTGAGGTCGTCGAAAAAGAGGCCGCCGATTCCGCGGGTTTCCTGGCGATGTTTCAGGAAAAAATACTCGTCGCACTCCTTCTTGTAACGCGGGTAAACCTCCGCGCCGAACGGGTCGCAAATCTGCTTGGCGGCGCGGTGCCAGGCGACGGCGTCTTCGGCGAAAGGATAAAACGGGGTGAGATCGAAACCGCCGCCGAACCACCAGACGGGCGGTTCGGTTTCGTGCAGGGCGACGAAGAGGCGGACGTTCATGTGCGACGTCGGCACGTAGGGATTGAGCGGATGAATGACGACGGAAACGCCGAGAGCTTCGAAGCGGCGATCGGTTAATTCCGGGCGGAGGCGGGTGGCGGAAGGGGGGAGGCGTTCGCCGGTGACGTGGGAGAAGTTGACGCCGGCTTTTTCGAAAACGGTGCCGTTGGAAAGGACGCGGGTAATGCCGCCGCCGCCTTCCTGCCGCGACCAGGCGTCGGCGATGAATTTCGCGCGGCCATCCTCCTCTTCCAATTGGCGGCAAAGCCGCTCCTGCAGGCCTAGGAGGAATTCTTTTACGCTGGCGATATCCGGTTGCTCCATCGGGCACCGATTAGAACAGATTCTCGTGGCGAGGCGAGCCTCAAAAGGTGTGGATGGCGCGGTACGAGGCGGTTTTCGGTCAGGCGGGATCGTTCGGATTCAGGTCCAGAGAATACAGATCAAGGGCTTCAAGGAGAACCGTGAGGCTGTCGACGGTGGCCGGTTTGACGAGGTAGGAATTGGCTCCGATTTCGTAGGCGGTGGAGATCGCGGCTTCCTCTTTGGAACCGGTCAGGAGCACGATGATTACCGGATCGAGCTCGGGCTGGTTTCGCATCCAGGTGAGGACTTCGAGGCCGGATTTCCCGGGAAGGTGAAGATCGAGGAAGATCAGGCAGGGGAGCGGGTATTTCGAGCGGTCGGCATATGGGCCCTCGGCGGAAAGATAATCGATGGCTTGTTTGCCGTTTCGAACCACCTGAACGGGATTGTTGACCCCGGCTTTCCGGATCGTGCGTTCGAGGAAGAAAACATCGCTGTCCTCGTCTTCAACCACAAGCAGCGTGGACGAAATTTCGTTTGGCATCATTGATTGCAAGGCGGGAGGCGGTCGCCTCCGGTATAAATTCTTCTCGCGGGAAAATTCGGTTTGGACCCGGAGCGCGGTAGCGCACGGAAGAACCCGGCGCGATCCGCAACCGCAGCCGGGACTTCGATTCAATACGGTAAATGATGCCGCAGATGGGCTCCGGATGCAAACGCCGTTTTCGATTTTGGG
>CAZJCL010000115.1:6540-8263 GCA_964544025.1 uncultured Opitutales bacterium
GGATCAACCACCACATGGAGGCGGCTCCTTGGCCGTTGGCGTCGCCGGGTTGGAGATCGCCGGTGTGGCGATATACCGGGAAAGCGCCGATGGTCAGGAAGCGGTCGATTTCGACAACGCCGAGCGCGGCTGAAATTCCCGGAGCGGGGACGGGGGCGTCTGAAATCGAAACGGCGGGCCAAGCGGTGTGCTGGAACGGGAGCGAGCCGGGGGCATCGATCTCGAAGCGGTAGAGAAGATAGCCGTTCGCGTCTGTTAAAACCGGTCCGAAAGCCGGGTGTTCGTGAATAAAGACGGTGGGCGACGGAAGAGCGGGCGGGAGAAAGGCGCGGACGCGGAGAAAGGATTTGCCGTGGTCGAGTGGCAGGGCGCGCTGGAAGTTTTCGAGGACTTGCCAGCTGGCGAGATCGTTAGAGATTTCCAGGGCGAAGTGGATGTCGAATCCCTCCTCGCCCGCTTTGATAATCATGCCGCCCAAATTCAGGTCGAGGATGGATTCCTCGGTGTAGAGGCCGTAGGCGCCCGGATTTTCGAGAACGGTTTGGATCCCTTCCTGACGCGCGGCTTCGAGTTCGGCCTCTCCGGGGGATGCCAGAGCGAGATTGTTTCCCAAGGAAACAGCCGCCAAGGGGAGAGCGATCAGGGTAACGGAAAGTTTGGTCATGCGGCGGATCATTTCCCCTCCGCGATGTATTCACAAGTTTGAGTTTGTGGAAAAACGGATGCGTGGACACGAAGGTTTACGGACTCACCAGACGCGGAGGTTGGGGTGGGGTTCGAGGGCTTCCTGGACTTCGTGGTCGAAGGCGGTGAGGAAATCGAGGCCGGTGCGGGTTTCGATTTCGCGGATGCTGGTGAGGAATTGGGCGGGGTTTTCGGTGCCGGAAACGTCTTGCGGGATGAGGAAGGCGAGGGCGCGGAGACCTTTTTCGTGTTCGTCGATGACGATCGCGAAGCAGGCTTCGGGAATGGCGACGCGGTTGGCGAGGGTTTGCGGTTCGCCGTCGGGATAGACGGGGCCGGTGATGGTCCAGACTTCGGTGAAGCGTTTGGTGTAGCGGCGGATGATGCGTTGTTCGAGATCGCGCCAGAGTTGGCGGTTGAGGGCGGGGGATTGGGGGATGATGTTGGACATCGCGAAGGTTTCGGCCTGGGCCTCTTCGCCGTGGAGGACGGCGATGGCGAAGTTGGGGGCAAGGTGGCCGCGGTCGTAGCCGGAGTTGGTATAGAGATCGGGGTGGATGCGGGCGCGGGTGCGCGGATCGGGGAGGAAGGTTTCGGGGCGGTCGGGGGCGGTGAAGGAGGCGGGTTCGAAGGCGCGGTAGGCGACCCAGGCGGGGTTTCCGCGTTCCTCGTCGTAGCCGGCGATGAAGCCGGTGTTTTCGAGAATGCGGAGGGGGCGGGCGCTCTTAGGGAGGCCGCCGAGGAGGTGGGTGCGGTCGCCGTCGTAACGGGCGGTGTCGACGGCGATGCCGACGTGCAGCGGGATCCGGTCGGCGACGAAATCGAGGACGAGGCGGGCCTCGACGGGGACGTGACGGTTTTCGCGGAGGAGGTCGAGGAGGAGCAGCGTGTAGTGCTCGATTTGCGCCTGCCGTTCGCGGTCCTGTTTTTGGTAAACGAAGTATCCGGCGCCGCCGACGACGGTGACGACGAAGAGCGTGGCGAAGAAGATGCGGAAACTGAACCGTTTGAAGCGGCGGAGAATGTGGTCCGGTTTTTT
>CAZJCL010000116.1:0-8220 GCA_964544025.1 uncultured Opitutales bacterium
GGCTCTGTTTTTTGGGAACCACGGAATACGCGGAATACACGGAAGGCTTTTGCTCTGTTTTTGACCACGGATGGCATAGATGGGCACAGATGAGGCGGGGAGAGTTTGGGGTTTTGGTGGGATGGGGATTTTGGTTGGTGGTTAGAATTGGGTGGAGGGGACTTCGTGGACGGAGGAGTCGACGTCGAAGTAGCTTTCCGGGCGGAAGCCGAAAAGGGCGGCGACGAGGTTGCGGGGAAAGCTTTGGATGGCGTTGCGGTAGTCTCTGACGTTGGCGTTGAAGAAGCGGCGGGCGGCTTGGATCCGGTCTTCCGTGTTTACCAGTTCGCGCTGGAGATCGAGGAAGGATTGCGCGGCTTTTAAATCGGGATAGGCTTCCGCGATGGCGAGGAGTTTGCCGACGGCCGCCACGAGTTGTTTTTCGTCGTTCGCCTGGGACGTGATGGAGGAGTGGGATGCGGCGCATTTGTTTCGCAACGCCACCACTTGTTCGAGCACTTCGCGCTCATGCCGCGCGTAGCCGCGAACGACTTCGACGAGGTTCGGGATCAGCTCGTAGCGCCGTTTCAATTCGGTGTCGATGTTGCTCCAGGATTCGCGGATGTGATTTCGGAGGCGGACAAATCCGTTGAAAACGGCCACGGCCCAGAGCAGCGGCAGGAGGAGAATGAGTCCGGCGATTATCAGTTCCACGGGCATGAGGTTAGGCGAAAAGGTAGTTGGGCATCAGTTCGCGCAGGGTCCGCAAGTGCGCGAGATGTTCGGGGATTTGCTCGGGTTTCAGGCGGGTGGGCGTCACCAGTGCGAGGGCTCCGTTTTCGATTTCGAGGTAGAGGTCGGGCGCCTGGAGAAGATACTCGATCGTGCGGGGATGGAGGAAATCGTAGGCGAATTTGCGGTCTTTGGAGCGGACCGTGTAGCGGCGCGAGAATTCGGCGGACTCGAATTCGATGTCTTCGAATCCGATCATTTGGACGAACTTTTCCACCAGGTTTTCGCGATAAACGCGGAGTTCCGGGAAGATCCGCGGCAGCCGGCAGACGAGGACGCTCAGGTAGAAATGTTGCGTGGAGGTGCTTTTCCCGGTGGATCGGGTGACTTGGTAATGGTAATCGAAGAGTTCGACGCGGAGGCCGTTCCAGTCGCCCTGAAGGATGTTGTAGGCGTAGCGATTCGATCCTTTTCGCAAGGCATCGAGTTTGCCGTAGCGCTTCGCGAGAGCCCAGTCTTTGGCCGGATAAAAGGCGATTCCGAGAGAGGTGGCGAGTTTCGCCAGAGCGGCGCGGCGTTTTTTTTCGTGCAGATAACCGAGGTAGATTCCGACGCCGATCGCGATCCCGATGACCACGATGATGAGTATGACGATACCTGGTGATTCGGCGCGCGTTGTTTCAGGGGTTAATTGCACGAGGAAGTTTTATTGGTGGAAGATCTGTGGGGGCAAGCATTCGTGTGGGATCGGCGGAAATGCGAGCGGGTGAGGTTTTTGCCATGCTGGAAGCGTGGCCTACTAGAATTCTCGGAGTTGGCCTTGGAAGGTGCGGGTGAAGGTGCGGAGGGCGGCGGCGTCTTTGGGTTTCATTTCGAAGGCGACGGCGTGGATGCGGGGGGAGATGGAGTGTTGTTGCTGGAGTTGGAGGATGGTGCGGGTGAAATGGTCGTAGGGGATTTCGGGGTAGCTGTAGTTGCCGGGGGTGCCTTGGCGGCGGTTGAGTTGGCCGTCGGTGACGAGGAAGATGAGGTCGGGTTCGAGGGAAAACGCGGCTTCGAAGGCGGCTTCGTGGCCGTAGTAGCGTTGGTTGGGTTGGGCGACGGGATTTCCGCGGAGGTTGGCGGGGACCCATTCGTGGACGGCTTGTTTGTTGGCGGCGGTGGCGGGGGCGAGGAAGTTTTCGAAGATGCGGACGCCTTGGCTGAATTGGACGATTCCGAAGAGGGCGTGGGAGTCGAGTGAGTCGATTAGCGAAAGCATTTCCTGTTGGATCCGGTCGATGGAGACGCCGCGACGTTCGGCTTTTTTGACGACGGAGACGGAGGTGTTGACGACGATGACGATGCGTTGGCCGGTGTCTTCGATGCCGAAGAAGGAGGCGGCGCTTTGGGTGGAGTTTTGGGCGAGGCCGAGGAGTCCGGATTGTCCGAGGAGAGCGTGGGCGTCGGCGGGGAGGAGGGATTCGGCGGGATCGGAATCGGAGCGGGGAATCGCGGGGAGCGGGGGAAGGCCGTCGGGGAGGAGGGCGGCGGTGGCGAGTTTTTCAAGGGCGGGCGGCGCGCTAACGGTTTGCTGGAATTCGGCGAGGGCGACGCGGTGTTCGAGTTCGCGCTGGGGGAGGTAGATGGTTTTGGCGGCGGTGAATTCGGGTTCTTCGCGGCTGGGGGGAATGATGACGACGACGAAGATGGTGAGCGAAAGGAGGGCGAATTGGACGGCGAGGGCGAGGAGGAGAGGTCCGGCGCGGCGGGAGCGGGGGCGGAGGTTGAGGAGGCGTTTCGGGGATGGGGATTTGATGCCCATGCCGGAAGAATAGGGGAGATTTTAGATTTTAGAAGGAAGATTTTAGATTTGGGGATGGGGAAGGGATGGGGAGGGGCGGTTTGGGGAATGGGAGGGCGTGGTGGGGGTGTGGGCGGGGGAGGTTCATCGGCGAAGCGGCGATGCTACGGGATTTTACGGGCGTTAGCCGATTAGGATGTAGGCGTAGGCGGCGGCCAGGCCGAGGATCATTACGCGGATGAGGTGTTCGTGGAAGGCGAGTTTCGCGCGGCGCGTGGGGGCGGTTGCGGCGGGGGATCGCGGGTGCGCGGCTGGTTGTTTGGTTGCTTGAAATGGGATTCCGATGTCCACCGGTTCTAGGATACCGGGTTGTTGGGGAAGATGCTATGGGGCAGGGCCCCGTCTGGCGGTTCCAGCGGAGGAGGAGGGGCGGGTCGGGGAAAAACGCGGATTGGGCGGGGCGGGGCGTTGACGTTGGGGGCGGGGGCGGTTTGATACAACGGCAGGCGGTGGTTCGGACGCGTTTGGGGTGAGCGATCGGTGCCGCCGGTTTTTGTTTTTGTGGCTGATTCGACCGTCAATTTTCTGGATCGTCGCCGCCGATGGGTTTTGCGTCCGTTGGCGGTTTTGATGCGGCTTTGGAACCGGACGTTGCGGATTGCGATGTTGCCGGAGGACGAGCGTTTGCTTCGGGGAACGGAGTCGCCGGCGATTTTGTTGTTTTGGCACAACCGGCTTTTTATGGTGGCGGAGACGCATCGGCGGTTTCGGCGGGAGCATCCGACTTACGGGTTGGTGAGCGCGAGCCGGGACGGGGCTTGGCTGGCGGCGTTTTTGCATTTGATGGGATTGCACGCGGTGCGGGGGTCGAGCAGCAAGAGGGGGCGGGAGGCGGTGGGGGAGTTGCGGGCGCGGCTGGCGGAGGGGAAGGATGTGGCGTTGACGCCGGATGGTCCGCGGGGGCCGATTTACAGTTTCAAACCGGGGGCGGCGATTTTGGCGCGGCGGTCGGGGGCGACGGTTTTACTGGTGCATTTTGCGTGCGAGTCGGCGTGGCAATTGAAGAGCTGGGACCGGTTTTTGATTCCGAAGCCGTTTTCGCGGGTGGCGATTCGTTGCCGGCGGATCGAGGCGGAGGAGTTGCCGGAGGATTTGTCGGCTTGCGCGGAGTTTTTGGGGGAAGCGCTTGGGAAGTTAGAAGTATGAAGTTTGAAGGCAGAAGTGGGATTTCGCTGAGCGGCGGCTGGCGCGCGGGATTTGGGGGCGCGGTTGGGAAGTTGGAGTGTGAAGTTGGAAGGCGGATGTGGGATTTTGTTAGGCGGTGGCTAGGTCGCGGGATTCCAGGGCGCGGTAGATTAGGCTTTCGATGTGGGAGGTGACGCGCTCGAAGTTGTAGTAGGTGACGGCTTCTTCGTAGGCGGTGTTGACGGCTTGGGCGGCGGTGGCGGGATTGTTGAAGACGAATTCGATTTTGTCGGCGAGGTCGTAGTGGTTGGCGGTTTCGAAGAGGAAGCCGTTTTCGCCGTCGCGGATCAGTTCGCCGGAGCCGCCTTCCGCGGTGGAGATGACCGGGACGCGCGCGGCCATCGCCTTGATGTGGACGAGGGGAAATGGTTCGGGATATTTCGAGGTGAAGACGAGCATGTCGTACATGTGGAGGGCGGTGCGGACCTGTTCTTCGAGGAGGGGTTTGAAGCTGATGGCGCCGTTGATTTGGTGTTTGCGGACGTAGTCGTGCAAGGCGGCTTCGTATTGCGGGTTTCCGCGGCCGTAGATATCGAGGGTGAAATCGGGGTAGCCGCGTTGCCGAAGTTCCTGGATGGCGCGGATGGCGGTGAGCGGATCTTTTTCCTCGGAGAGACGGGCGACGTAGAGGATGCGGCCGGTGTTTGGGCTGTTCGGATCGCGGCGGCGGATGTCGTCGGGGGAGATTCCGCAGGGGACGACGACGGAGTGGTCGAGCGATAAACCGCAGGAGCGGCAGGTTTGTTGTTTGAGGGATTCGGAACAGAAAAAGATGTGGTCGAGGCGGAGGGCGCGGACGTCGTCGAACGGGGCTTGCGCGTGGATCGCTTGTTGCAATCGCAGGCCGCGGAGCATGGTGCGGACGAGCGGCGGATCGATTTCGTTGTTGGACCAGTAGCGGAGCCAGGGATCGGCGTCGCAGGCGTTGGCGAGCCAGGGATCCATGACGGCGAAAAGGCAGGGAAAGCCGCTGCGTTCGGCGGCGATGGCGAGGGAAAGCGGGAGGTTTTCCATTCCCCAGATCACGATCGCTTCGGGGACGAATCGGTCGAGGTGGCCCTGGAGGATTCGCTGGTTGGCGCGGACGTTGCGGTAGAGGTGGCTGAACGAGGATCGGGGTTTTTCGGCTTCGGGAAACAATTCGAGCTCGCGGAAGATGCGGGCGGTGTTTTCGAGGTTGGCGGGGTTGGTTTGTCCTTTGCTGGTGAGGACGCGGATTTGGTGTCCCCGGAGGCTCAATTCGTGGGTGATCTGGAGGCACTGCATTTCGTAGCTTCCGAAAGAGCCGGGCGGATATTGGTTGGTGATAATAAGAAGGCGCATGGTCGGGATCCTCGTTTGTTGTTTTAGGAACCGCGCGGCGCGATCGGCGTCGGAGAATTTTTTTGGGATTTCCGGCGAGATTGCAGCCCGGCGGTCGTTGGGGAAATCGGGTGGAGGAGATTTCGGGAGGCAATATACGCTATTTCCTTGACTATGTATAGCCAAAGTTTCGGAGGGCGGGGCAGTGGGAAAACCGGGTCAGAATTCCGGGGCGACTTCCTTCTTTTCGCCGGGAGAAATTGGCCAGTTTTCGCCGGTCGACCATTGCTCGTCGTTGAGCAGGATTTTGAATTCGAACGGGACTTTCGCGTCGGTGGAGCGCCAGGACCAGCAATCGGAATCGGTGCAAGCGAGCAGAATGCCGCGATCCCAGCTCAAGCCGGGGCCGTTGCCGCGGAGGAAGAGTTCGTTGCCGAAGCCGACGTCGGCGCGGGCGATGATGACGGTTTCGGTCGCGGTTGCGGATTCGGTCGCGGCGGATTTGGGTTTGGCGGAAGAGGCGCGTTTCACGGCGGAAGGGGTTTTGCGGGCCGCGGTTTTTTTGACGGCGGGGGTTTTTTCGGCGGGCGCGGGTTTGGTGCGCGGGGTGGCCGCGGTTTTCATTTTGGCTGGAGAAGCTTTGCTGGACGAATTTTTCATAGCGCAAGAATGCTGAGTGATTAGCAGGTTTGGGTTTATGGGAACGGGGGAGAAGCGTCAATAAGGGAGGGCGACGGGGCGTTGTTTCCCCGAGTCTTTCCGTGCTTACCTCAGTGTTACCTCGGGTGTGGGCCTGATTGCTCAGGTGCATTTTCTGCGCGAAGTTGGGGCCAAACGTACGTCTTTGACGCTCCTTCCGGGGAATGCCGGCGAGCGGCGGAGTCATTAACCAGCCGGAACCGGCGTAACTTTTTCAACTATTATGGCAACCACGGAAAGCAAAAGTGCATCGTTCAGTATTCCGTCGATTATTGCGATCGTTGCGGCGATCGCGAGTTTCATGGTCGGCGCGTTTTGGGGATTTGTTTTGGCGATCATCGCGATCATCGCGGCGATTATCGGAATGATCGCGGCGTTGTCGCCGAATGTGCGTGGCGGGATTGTGAGTATTTTGTCGCTTTTGGCCGGTGGGATCGCGTTGGTCGCGGCCGGGATAAAGGCGTTGATGTGGATTTTTTAAGCGAAGGCGAATTCGCGGGGAGCTTTGATTTCACGTTTGTTTTACTCCGGCGGCCGGTGGCGGGAGCTCGCGGGGATTGACTTGAGGTTCAAAACCCTGTTTCCTAGAGACTTGTCGTTTCCTGACCGCCGAGACTTTCGGAGGCTGGAGCGGCAATTTTTTAGCTCAAAGAACCAATATAAATTATGAAAAAGCTCCTTGTTATCGCTTCGTGTCTTCTCGCGGCGCATCTTGCGTCCGCCGAACGCGGGTTTCAGTTGTCGTTGACGCCCGATATCGCCCTCGCGCCGCGCGGTGAGACCATCCGCGGGGTGGCTTTGAATGTGTGGGGGGAAAATCAGGTGAACGGGTTGGATCTCGGCTTCGTTAACGGTCTGGTCGGCGAGAGTTCCGGCTTTAGTTTCTCCTTTTTGGGAACCTACGCCGAATCGTATCGCGGCGTGATCTGGGGGAATTTCGTGGCTTATTCGACGGGCGAAGTTCGCGGGGCGCAGCTCGGATTGCTGAATGTTTCGAGGGGATCGCTTGTGGGCCTTCAATGGGGGGGGCTCAACCTCGCCCAGGATGTTCGAGGGGTGCAGCTTGGCTTTGTGAATTACACGGAGAATCTGTATGGCGTGCAGGTCGGTCTCGTGAACATCGTGCGGTCGAACCCGTGGTTCTCGGAATTCCCGAACAAGCTGGCGACGGGATTCCCGTTCGTGAACTGGTCGTTCTGATCGCGGTTTGAGTTTTTCCGGCGTTTGCTGGAAATGGAGCGCCTTTCCTGTGAGGGGAGGGCGCTTTTTTTATTCGGGCAGGCGGCGGTTTTTTGGACGGCGGAATTTTTTTTGGGGGGAAGCGGCGGGCTTAAATCTTCATTATCAACGGGCGCGGAATGCTCCGGAAAGTTTCTCGCGTCGAGTGGCGAGGCACCCTTTGACAAACGCATTTTTCGTCCCAAACATGGGCGCGTCTTTGACCCAGCTGTTCTTTTCTGAACAGAAACCGCTCTGAGGAGTCACAGTTGTTTTATCTCCCATATTCCAAACTTATGAAGAACGAATTGAGCCAGTTTCCCTCCATTAAAACCGAAATTTCGGATTTTTGCCGCGAGTTCGCGGATCTGCTTTCGCCGTTTGAGCGCTCTTTGCAGGAGACGTTGAAGGATATTCAGAGCAAGTCCGACAGCGACGCGGTGCAGCGGCCGCTGGCGGGACTGGCGGATGTGCATCACCGGATGGAAACGCTGCTCAACAAGGTGAAGGAGCAGCAGGCTTACGTGATCATTTTCGGGCCGTTGAAGAGCGGGAAATCGACGTTGATGAACGCGATCAGCGCGGCGTATGTGAGCGAGGTGACGTCGTTGCCGGCGTATCCGTGTCTGGTGCATGTGAAGCACGGGGAGGATTACCGGTTCACGGTTTCGCGGTATAACGGGGACAAGATTCCTTACGCGGACAACCGGTCGTTGCAGATGCTGGTGCAGGAGAATCACCGGGTGTTGGCGCAGCGGCTGCGGGAGGCGGAGGAGCGGGGCGAGGAGTTCGATCCGGGCGTGCATTATCCGGACGCGGTTCGCCGGATCGACGTGGAAGTGCCGGCCAAAAATTTGAAGGATTCACTGACGGTTCTGGTGGATACGCCGGGATTGTATACGCGGATGAAGTTCGGTTACGATCTGATGACCAAGGAATTCCGCAACAGCGCGGCTTGCGCGGTTTTTGTGGTGAAGACGGACAATCTGTTCCTGGAGCAGGTTTTCGAGGAGTTCAACGATTTGCTCGATCTGTTTAGCCGGATTTTCCTGGTGGTCAATATCGACACGAACAAGCGCGATCTGGAGGAGGACGGGTCGTTGAAGGCGAGTCTGGAAAGCGAGGCGCCGCACGAGGTGATCAAGGCGTTCGAGTCGCTGGTGATGAGCGCGCCGTTGCGGAAGGCGGCGGAGGAGGGGCGGTTGCGGATTTATCCGATCGATTTGTTGAGCGCGGCGTCGGAGTCGTTGAAACCGGCGGAA
>CAZJCL010000117.1:0-8217 GCA_964544025.1 uncultured Opitutales bacterium
TTGTTCTGCCGGTAAAGCGAGAGAATCATCCCGAAAAGCCCGTAAAACTGCGTCCCCTCCATGCATTGGCCGAAAAGGAACATGTTCTTGGCCAGCAACTGCTTGTTCTCCGTCTTCGTGAGATCCAGATCGCGGCGCAAATTCCGGGAACTGCCGGTCACAAACTCGTTCTTCCGCACGATCGTCTCCACATCCTCGAACATCGCCTCGCACTCGTGCGGATTGATCCCGAGCGAGCTGATCATATACAGGAGCGAATCCGCGTGGATGTTTTCCTCGTGAGCGTGGCGACCCAAAACCAGCTTCAACTCCGGCGCCGTCACCGCCTCGCGCACCACATGGATCACGTTGTCCCCGACGATCCCCTCCGCCGCCGAAAAATACCCAATCCCCATCATGATGATCCACCGCTCGACATCGCTCAGCAAATCCGGATGGCGCCACTGCTCGATGTCCTTGTTCATCGGAATGTCCTCCGGCTCCCAGTGATTCGCCTTCATCGCCCGGTAAAGGTCGTAGGCCCACTGGTATTTTAACGGCAACAGGTTAAACGTCATCGTCTCACGACCGTTGATGACCTTCTTCGCCGCAAACGCGGCCTCCGCCTTCCTCTGATCCAGGACGAACGACTTATTTCCGATCTGATAAACTTTGTCCATTAACGACAGGTCCCCCTTGTTTGAAATCTTTGTTTTAACTGACGATTTTTGGGTGTCCGAGACGAACACAGGCAGCCGCGGCGCCGACTAAGATTAAGAAGTCCCCACTCTACAAAATCAGAACGAACTGAAAAGCCTTTTCTTCCCCAAAAATCCTATATCTTGTGGCCGCGAGAACCGGACACCACAATATGTTGGGGTAGACGATCTTCCCCAACCGATCCGCTTAAAATCGAAAAATCGGAAAACCGGCACCGTTTCCGGCCTCCGCAGCGACCTCCGGGGCGCGCTCATTACCGGTGGCTCGGAGCCTAGCGTCAACTCCCGCCGGAGCAAGGGCATTCGATTCACAATTTCTTCACCAAGCTCCCCTTCGCCGCTCCTCCTTCCCTCAGACCCGCGAATTTTTCCCCGGCCCCCCCCCTGCAACCTTGCCGGCGCGGTGGTGATTAACAAACTGCGTGCATGATTCGACCAAGTCATTTCCGTTTCTGGCGGTTTCCGGAACCAACGCTGTCATGAAAGAAGAGCGGCCCGACTATGCCGGCTCCGAAGACGCGCGACTCATGGCCGACGTCGCGAAAGGCGACGAGCAGGCGCTTGCCGAGCTCATCCAGCGCTGGCAGCGCCCGATTCTCAATTTTTTCTACCGCTCCCTCAATTCCCTCGCCGATTCCGAGGATCTCGCCCAAGCCGTCTTCATCAAACTCTACCGCGCCGCCCCCCGCTACCAGCCAACCGCCCGCTTCTCCACCTACCTCTTTCACATCGCCCGCCGCGTGCTGCTCAACGAATTCCGCCGCCGCAGCCGGAAACCGGTCGACCTCATGCCCCCCGAAGAACTCCCCGGAGGCGGCGCGAACGATTCCGCCCGCGATATCCTGGAGCTCGAAGAAATTTTCAAACAAGGCCTGACGCGAATGCCGGAAAACCACCGCACCGCGATCCTGCTCCTGAAACAACAGGAGTTGAGCTACGCCGAAATTGCCGACATCATGGAAACTACTGAAGGAATGGTGAAGACGTGGATCTTCCGCGCCCGCTCCGTCCTAAAAGAAGAGTTGAGGAAAACATTATGACACAACCCGCTGATTCCAGAGAAGACGAGATTCTCGACGAGTTGTTGAAGCCAAAAAGCCTCGGCGGCCCAATTTTCGTGGAGAAAACGATGTCGGCCATTCGCGCCGATGCCCGTCACCGCCGCGCGAATCGCCTCCGCGCCTGGATGGCCGGTGCCGGCGCGATGGCGGCCTCCCTGCTCTTCGTGGCCACGCTCTCGAAGTCGCCGCAAACGCTCGACCCCGCCCTCGCCAGCGCCTACGGACAAAATCCGGAACTCGAAGCCGAAGCCGCGCTCTATGCGGAAATGCTCGCGCTCGAAAGCCTCCTTCAACCGGCCGATGTGCTCGCCGAAGAGGAAAACCAGCAAACGCTCAATTTCCTCATCGCCCTCACGTCCAATTAACTTTTAAGCAAATGAAGCTGAACCGTTTCCTCTCCCGCCACTCCCTCATCGCGACCGTCGCCGCTTTCGCTCTCTCACCGGCCGTTCTCCCCGCGCAAACCAAAGAACCCGATCCTCCGGCCGCCCGCGAACGCCCAAACCCGCCGCCGAACGTCCCCAACTTCCGCCCGCCGCCTCCCCCAAGCAGCCCGCCGCCTTCCGCTCATCCGCGTCCGCGGGAACGCGACGGCGAAGAACGCCGCGAACATCGCGGCAGAGACAGCGGAGTCGCCAGCGATCTTCTCGTTCTCGACCGCATCCTCGCGATGCCGCCGGAACAATTGACCCGGATCCGCGAAGCCATCGAGCGCGTCGAAAAAATGTCCGAAGAAGAGCGGAAAGACATGCGCGACCGGCTCCACGAATTCCGCCACCTCTCGCCCGAACGCCGGCAGGAAATGCGCGAAAAATGGCGGAAAATGACGCCCGAAGAACGCCGCGCGAAAGTCCAGGAAATCCGCGACCGCCATTGGCGTGAATTCTTCTCGGAATCGGAAGACGAAGAATTGACGGAAAAACCCGATTCACCCACTCCTTAAATCGGATCCATCTTCCAAACGCATTAGCGAATCTTTCCAAAACTAAACAAAAAGCCCGGGACCGAAATCCCGGGCTTTTTCCTTCTTATCCTCCCAAAAATCGCCGCTTAAAAGAAGAACGACAACCCGACGCTCGCGCCAAAAGCGGCGTCTCCCGTGTCACTTGGATCGAAACCGTAGCCGACCTGGTATTTGATCGCCACGTTTCGAGTGACGAATTGCTTCAAGCCCACGTGCAGATCCAACGCATCCGGCGTATCGCTAATGCCGAACAGGTAACTCGCCCCGACAAACGGGATGAAGTTCGGATTTCCCTGCATGAAGAAGTGCCAGTCGGCACCCGCCCCGATTTGCCCCTGAGTGCTTTCGCCCTTCTGCCCTTGGAGTTGTCCGATACCGAGCACCTCCAATTGATCGGAAACAAAATACCCATACACACCGCTCAAGTTCCAGAATCGGCTGTCATCGTTATCCTTGGTGCCATGGGTATAGGAACCCGAAAATCCGACCTCCTGAGTCCCTTGTCTTATCTGAGCATCAGCTACAGCGGCTCCGCCCAAAGAAACCGCAACACCAAGTAGTATCACATTTAGTTTTTTCATAATCGTTCGTCTGTTTTGTCTGTCATTTACTCCCTGTCATCAGGCAAAAAAACTGACAGCGAAATCCGCGTCGTCTACCTCCATCGTTCACCATCAGACGGTTTAAATCACTCCATACACTAATCTTAAATCTTGATTAATTAGCGTCACCTCTCGGAAATTGTCAAACGACTCACCCGCGCTATCTCCACTCCGAAACACTAAAACACACCCTGAACTATACTCAGGGAAAAGATTATACCAAACACATCCATTAAGCTCATCCTTCCACCGGCGGCACCGCATAACGATAACGCGCTCGACCCGGAAACATCGCCCCATGTCGCAAATGTTCCGGTGGCGCTCCAAATCTCGACTCCTGCTTTTGTCCCATCGCCGCCAACCGGCCTTTCACTTGGTTCACCTGAAGCAATCCCGCCGCCAGCTTCTTCGACGGCAACACCCGGAAACTCTTAATCAGCCCCGACATCAGCGGACCGCCCGGACCGAGCCGCAAGCTCTTCCGCAAAAGCCGATCCTTGTCCTCCTCAAAGCCGTTCGCCCCAAACTCAACCGCGTGAACCAGAAGACGCCTCGCCAACGCCCTCCTGATCGTCGAATCCAGCTTTCCCAGCCTCTTCGCGTGCCCCGCGATGGAGTCGCACGCGAGCTCCACGCTCGTCACATACCGGTGGCTAAAATTCCTCACTCCGATCCGTTGAAACGTGTGGTCCCGAAAAAGTCCCATCACACGCTCGTCGTACACCCCCTTCAACGAGTGCAATTTTATCCGCGCCGCAAACTCCCAATCCTGCGATCCCGCCAGCGCCTCGTTCCATAACCCCACTTTCGCCACCGCCTCCCGCCGATAAACCGCTCCCATCGTATGCCAAAGATACGCGCACACATCCTGACTCGTCCCCGTCGGCGCGCGTCCCAAATAAGCACCGGGAATCGGAATCAGGTTCTCATCGCTCCGGTGAACATTGAAATGAACATAATCCACCGGTTCCGACATGAAATGATCAACCGCCCATTCAATCGCGTATGGATACAAAACATCATCCGAATCCAAAAACTGAATAAACTCACCCTCCGCGCGCATGATCCCCAAGTTTCTCGCGGTGCAAGCCCCCTGATTCGTCTGATAATAATATTCTATCAATAACCCCTCATCCGAACGCGTCTTAGATTCCCAATTCGACACCAAAGAGCGAGTCTCGTCCGTCGATCCATCGTCTACGACAATCACTTGAATCGGTCGATAACTCTGCCGCTCGATACTGCGAAGTGCATCCTCAAGATAATACGCGCGGTTGTAGGCGGGAATGATGATGGAAATTAGGCCTTTGGTGTGGTCGTCATTCATGATTCTTTGACATCGGAAAACAATTGCTTCCGGTCGCACCACCTAAGCAAACGCCATGCCGATAAAGTCTTACGTCGTGTTTTCCCGCCTGTGAGCAAAAATTACCCTCGAAACCACCCACAATCACCCCGGAATCGCTCCCGAAATGAGCCGACGGCCCGCGGGAGCACGAACTGATTGGGCGATCCGCCCGCATCGGGATTGCGTTCTGCAAATATCCGCCCCGATATCGTAAAAAACTCCCGCTCACGCGCCAGCCCCGCGCACCGGCAATTCCACCGGCACGAGCAATCTCGGAACGAAGCGGTGAAAACGCGCCGGCAAAAGCGACAAAAACCGCTCTCCCAAATCCCGCCAAACATCCGCCGCCAGCCAGCGAACCAGCGGAAGATAAATCAATCCCGCCACCGCCGCCGTCACCGCGATCTCGTAATACGCGCGACCCGGCACCTCCGGAATCCACCAAGCCGCCAACACCCCCATCCCACACGCGAATCCCCCGAGCCCAACCGGAACCGCATACACCTCAAACACCTGCTTCCAGCCTTGCCCGCCAAACCGGATCGACGCCCACATCGAAGCCGGCCCGAAAATCACCATGAATACCGCCGCTCCCAACGCGACCGACACCGCCCCCCCCAAATAAGCCCCAGCCGCCACCAGCGCCAGAAATCCGAGCGCCCGAAAAACCGCCACGCCCAAATGAAACCGGTAACGCCCTTGCGCCTTCAACAAATTCATCGTCACGATCGACGTCACATTGAACGCCGCCCCGATGCTCAGCAGCTGCAACACCGGAATCGCCCCCACCCATCGCTCGTGAAAAACCAGCCGCACCGCCGGTTCCGCCACCGCCGCCACCAGCAACGACGCCGGCGCCGCGATCATCATCAAAACTTTCGTCGCCTTCAAAAACGCCCGCGTCTGCCGTTCCGGATCGTCCTGCAACCGGCTAAACGACGGCAACAACACCTGCGACAAATTCAACGCCAACAGCGTCTGCACCTGCAACGACAAGTTATGCGCGAAATGAAACAGCCCCACCAAAGCCGCCGTGTGCAACAACCCCAACGAAATGCTCGCCGCCTGCGTGTACAACCCGAAAAAGAACGCCGCCGCCACCAGCAACCCGCTCGCGCTCAACAGCGAAGGCCATTGCGCCAGCTCCAGCCGAAACCGCACCGGCGGACGCGCCAGCCACCACAAAGCCGCCAGCTTGATCGCCCCGATAATCGGCATCGGCAAAATGAAACTGTACGGACCAAATCCCGCCGCCGCGAAACCGACGCTCAAAATCGTCTGCCCCGCCCCCTGAAAAATCCCCAGCAGCGACAGCGGCCGAAACCGCATCTGCGCCTGCAACGCCGCGATCGGCACATTCTCCAAATTGCTCAAAAACGTCGAAACCGCCAGCACCAGCAAAAGCCCGCGCAACTCCGGATGCCCGTACATTTCCGCCGCGAACGGCGACGCCACCACAATCGACACCGACACCACCGTCCCGATCAGCAGCGACATCCAAAACGCCGGAGTCGCCAACTTCTCGAACTCCCGGTATCGCTGAATCAAAATCTCCAGCACCCCCGACGCCTGCAAAATCACGATGAACGTCGTCACTGAATACGCCAGCGCCACCATCCCGAAATCCTCCGGCATCAGCAACCACGCCAGCGCCACCTGCCCCAGCACCGTAACACATTTCACCCCGATCGTCTGAAACATCAGCCAAGCGAATCCCGCCGCCGTCTGCTGACCGAGGCTCGGCGTCGCCGCGGGCGTTTCCGGAGAAACAGGAACAGATTGCACTACTGTGGAAGACGATTCCGGTTTTGGCATCCAAATCATTCTCCGCAAAAAGCTCCCTTCCATCCATCAGGGAAACGCCGCCCGCTTCCTGCGGCTTTTCCTCTCGCATCGCCCCCCGAAACTTTAAAATCTAACCCCCGATGACGGACTGGCTCCACCACTTCGAACAGCTCGCCCGCCGCCGCGGTTTTTCCTCCACCCATTGGGGAAACGTCAACGGCGCTCCCCTCCTCGGCTTCCGCAAATCCGGTCCCGCCCACGCCCCGCGAATCTACCTCTCCGCCGGAATTCACGGCGACGAACCCGCCGGACCCGCCGCCATCAAACGCCTCCTCGCCGACGATCTCCTCCTTCCCGAAGCCTCCTGGACCGTTTGCCCGCTCCTCAATCCCGGCGGATGGACCGCCGGCACGCGCGAAACCCCCGACGGCATCGACATGAACCGCGACTACCTCGATTCCCGCGCCCCCGAAACCATCGCCCACAAACAATGGATCGACCGCACCGCCCCGCACGATCTTTACCTTTCCCTCCATGAAGATTGGGAGGCGACCGGCTTCTACCTCTACGAAATAAACACGTCGCGAATCCCGCCCTTCGGCCGCCAGATTCTCCACGCCGTTAACTCCATTCTCCCCATCGAAACCGTCTCCTGCATCGACCAGCACAACGTCGCCGAACCCGGCTACATCGTCCATCCCCCCGAACCCGACGAACCGCGCCAATGGCCCGAAGCCATCTACCACCTCAAGCGATATCCGCACCTCTCCTACACCTTCGAAACTCCCTCCAGCGCCGATTTCTCCCGCCGCGTCGACGCCCAAATCAAAGCCGTCCAAACCGCCGTCGCCCAATTCCTGCAACTATTCCCGCAACAAACCAACGGCTAACGACCGCCCATCCCCGCGCATTTTCCCGCAACTCATGAAACTCCATCAAGTCGCCGTCACGCTCTACACTCTCCGCGATTTCACCCAAACCCCGAAAGACATCGCCGCGACCCTCCGCAAAGTCCGCGCAATCGGCTACCAAGCCGTCCAAGCCAGCGCGATGGGACCTATCCCCGAAGACGAGTTTCTCAAAATCCTCGACGGCGAAGGCCTCACTCTCTGCGCCACCCACGAACCCGCCGACGCCATTCTCGACGAACCCGAAAAAGTCGCCGACCGCCTCCGCCGCTTAAACTGCAAATACACCGCCTACCCCGCTCCCAAAGACATCGATTTCGGCTCCGAATCCGCCGTCTCCCACTGGATCTCCCGCCTCGACCGCGCCGGAAAAATCCTCGCCGAAGCCGGCCAAACCCTCACCTACCACAACCACCACCACGAATTCCGCCGCCTCGGAAACCGCACGATCCTCGAAAAAATCTATGCAGAAACCGACCCCCGCCACCTCCAGGCCGAAATCGACACCTACTGGGTCCAATACGGCGGTGGCGATCCCGTCGCCTGGTGCCGCCGCCTCAAAAACCGCCTCCCCCTCCTCCACATCAAAGACTACGCCATCGTCGAAGACAGCCGCGTCACCTACGCCGAAATCGGAAGCGGAAACCTCGATTTCCCCGCCATCATCCACGCCGCCGAAGAATCCGGCTGCCAATGGTTCATCGTCGAACAAGACACCTGCCCCGGCGACCCCTTCGCCTCCATCCAAAAAAGCTTCAACCACATCCGCGCTCACCTCGCCGAAAAAGAATCCTCCACTCTCCCCAATAACCAATAACAGATAACCAATAACCAATCCCCCCATCCGTGCC
>CAZJCL010000118.1:0-8209 GCA_964544025.1 uncultured Opitutales bacterium
ACCGCCATCTTCGGGCTGGTGTAGTAGCCGAGCTTTTCGTAGAAGCGGTGGGTTGTGGTGTCGCGGGCGGTGAGGGTGTAGATGCGGGAGACGTTTTGTTCGCGGAGGTTTTCTGCGAGCGTTTTTAGGAGGAGGCTTCCGATGCCTTTTCCTTGCATTTCCGTTCGGACGCAGAGTTCGAGGAGGTGGTAATGTCTTTCGTGGAGGTAACGGAGTTTGTTGCCGAAGGCGAAGCCGTGGATTTTGCCGCCTTCTTCGGCGGCGAGTCCGTAGAATTGCGGGGTTTGGGCGCATTCCGATAAGCGGATCGTGGCGTCGTCGATCGACCAGGTTTCGTTCCAGGGTTCGTTGGCGAAGACTTCGACGAACATTTCGGCGCAGGTTTCGATGTCTTCGGGACGGATTTCTCGTGTCTTCATTTTAGCGAGGGGCGGTGGCTTGTTCGAGGGTGGTGAGGTAGCGCATGGCGGCTTCGGTGGTGGTGCCGCACATTTCTTCGGTGGGGCGGAGGGAGCGGCAGACGGCGGGGCGTTCGGGTTTGCCGAAGAGGGCGCAGCGGTTGTCGGGGGTTAACTGAATGCAGCGGACGCCGGCGGGTTTTCCGTCGGGCATGCCGGGAATGGGGGAACTGATCGAGGGAGCGATGCAACAGGCTCCGCAGCCGAGACGGCAATCCATGGAGAGCATCGTGCGGCGCGATGCGACGGAAGCGCAAGCCGGGAAAACGGGGCGGACGGAAAATCAGGCGTTGGCGGCGGACATGGGGCGGCTGGGGATCGCGTGGCGGAGGCGGTTGTAGAATTGGCGGAGGATGAGGCGGAGATAGATCGCGTTGGGGCGGTGCGAGAGGAGGGCGCGGATCGTTTGCGGGGAACAGGGTTTGTCGAAGAAGCCGATGTTTTGGAGGTAGGCTTCGGCGATCATGCGGTCGATTCCGTGGCGAACGAGGATTTGCTGGCGGGGAAGATGGGAGCGGATGAGGCGTTTGAGGGGGCGGTCGCGGCGGACAAATCTTTGGAAATCGCGGCCGGCGGCGCGGACGTTGCGGGCAGGGATTTGGTTGCCTTGTTGCCGGTCGTGAACGCGCCAGAAGAACGTGGCGGAAGGGGCGAAGGCGACTTGGCCGGAGAGCGCGAGCTGGAGGAAGAGGAGGTTGTCGGAATTGAGGCCGTGGGGGAAAGGCTGGTAGCGGAGTTTGCGGACGGTGTCGGTTTTCGCCATGAGGGTGACGAAATTGGCGACGGGGATTTCGCGGCGGCGCCAGAGCCAGTCGATGACGAAATCGATGCCTTCGAAGAGCTGTTCTTTCGGGGCGGGAAGGGTTCGGACGACGGTGCCGGTTTCGTCGATGATCGCGTTGAGCGGGAGGGCGACGGTGGCTCGCGGATTGGCCAGCAGGGCCTGGGCGAGGCTGCTGACGAAGGTTTCGTTGACGCGGTCGTCGTCGGAAAGGAGGACGAAATATTCGCCGCGGGCTTCGGCGATGCATTGGTTGAAGTGGGAAATGAGCGGCGTCCGCACCAGGTTTCGCCGGTAGCGAATTCGCGGGTCGGCGCGGCTCATTTCCGTGACGAGCGCGGCGGTGTCGTCTTTGGAGGCGTTGTCGGAGACGAGGATTTCGAGATTTTCGTAATCCTGCCGGAGGACGCTTTGGAGGGTTTCGCGGAGGTAGCCGGACCGGTTGCAGGTGGGAATGACGACGGAGATGAGAGGCTTCATTTTTGGTGAAGGCCGGTTTAGCGGGCGGCGGCCGGGAGCGCTTGTTCGAGTTCCTCGTAAAGGGAGATGTAGCGGCGGGCTTGGATGGTGTTGGTGAATTCTCGTTCGACCATTCGGCGGGCATTTTCGCCCATTGCTTTTCGTTCCGCCGGGTGTTCGATCATCCAGAGAATTTGCGCGGAAAGATCGTCGGAATCGGCGGGGCGGGCGAGCAGGCCGGTTTCGCCGGGGCGGACCATGTCGGGAATGCCGCCGGTATCGAAACCGACGACCGGTGTGCCGCAAGCCATGGCTTCGAGGGCGGTGAGTCCGAAAACCTCTTGGATCGAGGGAATGACGAAGCAATCGCCCGCGTTGTAGAAGATCGAGAGCATCTGGTCGTTGGTGAATTTGCCGAGATGGATGTGCGGGAACGGGGCGTCGATTTTCGATCCGCCGCCGACGGAGAGGAGGAAAATTTCCTTTTGCGACTGGATTTTGCGCAGCGCTTGCAGGAGGTGGTTGAGGCCTTTGCGCTGGTTGTTGATTTCGTCGGCGGCGAAAAGAACGACGAAGGCCGACATCGGGATATTCAACTCGGCGCGGAGATCGTAGCGGTCGCGCGGGCGGAAGGTTTCGGCGTCGATGCCGCAATGGATGGTGGTGATGTTGAAGCGGGAAAGGAGGCTGCTGGAGCGGGCGGCGTTGGCGAGCCAATGGCTGCCGGCGACGATGCGGACCATCTCGGGATTCATGCGGCTGAAAGCCTGTTCTTTTCGGCGATGAATGCTTCGGGAGAGATCGTCTTCGCGGTGGGAACCGAGTTGGGGGCAGGTGCCGCAGTTTTGGCGGAAACGGCCGCAGCCGAGATCGTAATGGCAGCCGCCGGTGAACGGATTCATGTCGTGAAGCGTCCAGACCAGCGGAGTGGTGGCGGCGGCTTCGGGAAGAAATCTCCGGTAGTCGATGAAGTCGGCGACCCAGTGGAGATTGATGATGTCGGCGTGGGGCATCTGTTCGAGAAGCTCGTCGCCGAAGATGGAGCGGTCGTCGCGGAAATGTTCGAGTCCGGCCGGGCGCGTGGTCTGGTAGGGGGTTTGGACGCGGCGGAGGTATTCGCGGCGGGCGAGGCGAAGGAAGCGTTCGGAAAGCGCGTTGGGCGGCTGGTATTGGTGGATGTCTTCTTCTTCGCTTTGGCGGGCGGCGACGAACATTTGCGAGTCTTCGCCCTGATGTTTAAGGGACTCGTGGAGGCGGAAAGCGGCTCGGGCGGCACCGCCGGCGAGGTCGGACGCGCTGACGTGCATGATCCGGCGGGGGCGGCGGGGATCGGGTCCGGCGGCGGGTTTGCGAAGGGAGCGGTGGAAGGATTGGGTGCGGGCGGCGGCGCGGCGGGTGGTTGGAAATTGGGTGGTGGCGATCGGAGCGGACATAGTGTGGAAAGGTGTTGGCAAAGACATGAAGATGTTACCGGAAAACTGGTGTAAGCGGGAATCGGGGTCTCGCCTAGCGAGACATCGGGCGACGCCCATTTGCGGAGTTTCGGTGCTGAGGAGCGGAGAATATCGATCGGCGGCGGGAGATTCAATCGGGGTTCGCCTTATCCGGGGGGAGCGGCGGAATGGACGTTGTCTTCTCCGGCAGGGGAGGGGCGGTTGACAGAGGAGGATTGTGCTTGATTTATAATGGATTCCCTGATGAAGCTTTGGGCGGTTTCCCCGATGTATTCGGGAAATAAATAAAAAACTACTACCTACTATGAAAAAGAAAATCCTCATGATCGCTGCCCTTGGCGCAGCTGCTTTCGGAATCTCGACGGGCGCGAATGCCGCGGTGCGTCAGGGACAGTTTGAGACTTCATTTTCCGGTTCTTATTCGGCGATGGAAATGGGCGGGGCGGACATGGATACGCTGGCGGTCGACGTGAAGGCGGGATATTTCGTGACCACGCCGATCCAAGTTTCGATCGGGTTGAGCTATCTGGACTCGGACATGGAAAATGTTTTTGCGCCGGGCGTGGATATCGAACTTGAGGCTTTGATGGTTGGCGCTGGAGTTGATTATCATTTCATGACGAGCTCCCAGTTCGTGCCGTATGTGGGAGGCGCGCTCCATTGGGTCGATGTGGATATGGATACCAATGTGGGGGGCCAGGGCGGTGATGACGATTGGGCTTGGGAAGTGCATGCGGGTATAAAGCATTTCGTCGCGCGAAACGTCGCGATCAAGTATCAGGTTTCGTATATCGAATACGACGATCTCGATCTCGACGGGATTAACCTGGCCGTCGGATTGTCGTTCTTCTTCTAAGACGAAGCGGAATTTTGCGGAAAAGGGCGGTCCGGCGGAAACGTCCGGGCCGCTTTTTTGTGTACGGGGCAGGGAGGTTTGGGCCGAGAATTTTCCGGGAGCGGTTAAAGGTTTGCCCCGGCGGGGCGGTTTCTGGGAGAATGGAGATTCGTCGCGACGATTGGGTTTTTGCGCGGCGGTGGTCTTATGAAAATTGATTTACCGAATGACCGGGAAATGGAATTTCCGCTGATGGCGCCGATTTGGGTGGGCGTGGCTCTGCTGGTGCTGATCGGATTGTTCACGACGTTTTACCAGATCAACTCCGATGAACAGGGAGTTGTTTTGCGGTTGGGACGTTATGTGGAGACGGCCAAGCCGGGGTTGCATACGAAAATGCCGTTCGGGATCGATCGGGTGTATGTGGTGCGGACGGGAGTTTCGTCGACGGAGGAATTTGGATACCGGAGCGGAGAGTCGGGAGATTTCAGTGGAGAGAATCTGATGTTGACCGGAGATTTGAATATTGTGCGGGCGGGTTGGACGGTTCGTTACACGCGGGTGGACCCGTTGAAGTATATGTTCAATGTGGACGATCCGGAAGATACTTTGCGGGATATTTCGCAATCGGTGATGCGGGAGGCGATGGGGGACCGGGCGAGCATTCCGGTGTTGACGGTGGGGCGTATGGAGTTGCAGGAGCGGGTGCGGACGATGATTCAGGAGTATTGTGATCAATTTGAAATGGGAGTGCGGATCGATGTGGTGAATTTGCAATTCGTGTCACCGCCGGAGCAGGTGGTTCCGGCGTTCGATAATTTGAATAAATCGGAACACGACGCGGCGCGTTTCTTCGAGGAGGCTTCGCAGGAATACCAGGAAAAGGTGCCGCTGGCGCGGGGTAAGGCGGAGCGGGTGATTTTGGAGGCGGAAGGTTTCGCGCTTCGCCGGGTGAATGTAGCGCAGGGGGAGGCGCAGCGGTTTCAGGAAGTGTACGAGGCTTACCGGCAGGCGCCGGAAGTGACGCGAAACCGGATTTATCTGGAGTCTTTGGAGAAGATTTTTCCGGAGGTGAAGGGAGTTACGGTGATCGACGAAAGCGTGGAAGGATTGCTTCCGCATTTGAACATTCGGGAAGGAGGGGAGCCATGAATCGGCAAATTCGGAGCATGCGCGGGGCCAGCGCGCCGGCGTTGATCAGCCTGATTTTGGTGGCGGGCTTGGCGATATTCGTGGCGATCAATTCGGTATATATCGTTCGGGAATGGGAACAGGTGGTGATCACCCAATTCGGAGATATTCAAGGTGAGCCGGTTCGGAAGGCGGGGTTGCATTTCAAGAAACCGTTTGTGCAGGAAGTTCATCGGTTTGAGCGGCGGCTGATGCGTTGGGACGGGAACCCGTTTACGCTCTACACGCGGGATCGGCGGACGATTCACGTGGATGTGACGGCGCGTTGGCGCATCGAGGACGCCGCCGTTTTTCTTCCCCGGGTGCGAACGGTGGAAGGGGCGAACGCGGCGTTGTTCGAGGCGGTGGAAGGGGCGTTGCGGGACGAGATCGGGACGCGCGATTTGTATGAGGTGATTCGCAGCAGTAATTATATTTTGACGAGCTCGGAAGAGTTGGGGATCGAAATCGAAGGGGCGGATTCGCTCGACGTGGAGGAGATTGTGACGCTCGGGCGGGAGGTTCGGGAATTGGCGCGGGACGAACAGGGGAATTATCTGGCGGGACGGCCGGTGGTTTCGTCGGCGATTTTGGAGGATGCGCGGCGGAGGCTCGCGGAGGTGCAGCTCGGGATTCACTTGGAGGATGTGCTGATTAAACAGGTGAATTATACGAAGGATATCGAATCGAATGTTTACGCCCAGATGAACGCGGAATTGTCGAAGATCGCGGCGGGGTTCCTTTCGCACGGACGGAAAAACGCGGAGCAAAGGCTTGGCGAGATGGAGCGGGAGTTGGCGGAAATCGAGAGCGCGGCGATTCGGCGGGCGGAGGAAATTCGCGGGGCGGCCGAGGCGGCGGCGACGGAAATCTACGCGGAAGCGTTCAACCGGGATCCGTCGTTTTACCGTTTTATCCGTTCGCTGGAGGCGTATGAGAATGCGGTGGGAAAAAATACGACGCTGATTCTTTCGACGGAGTCTTCGTTTTTCGATTTGTTGCGCGATCCGATGGGGGCGATCGAATGGGAGGCGACGGGAATTGAAAACTCCGCAGGGCCGGAAGAAACGCGGTAGGCGGGGCGGTTTGAGATTCGCGGTGCGCGACTGTATTTTGGACGGAAGATGAAACTAATAAATTCAGTAAAACTGGTTCCCTTCGCGATTGCGGTTTTCGTGGCGGTCGTTTCCGCGGGATGCGGTCCGGTGGACGACGAGTTGCCGACGCAGCCGCCTCAGGAGCCGAACCCGCAACAGCCGGTTGATCCGACGATGTAGCGGGAAGCGCGGGGACGGAAGGAACGGAAGCGAAACGGACGGGTGGCGACGCGGGTGCGACTTAGCGGTCGCCGTTTTTCGTTTGTCCGGTCGCGGCGCAGAATTCGGGTTCGATGAACTCCTGCAGTTTCGCGCGGTTTTTTGATGGCTCGAAAAGGTAAATTTCATGCGCGGGGCGGGCGACGGTTTTGAAGCCGCAGGAGCGGAGCATGGATTCGATGCACGAATGGGTTGGGGCCCACCAGTTCGTGGGATCGCCCGCGAGCCGGTTTTCGAGGAAGGCCATTTGTGGCCAACCGGGTTCGCGAAGCCGTTCGCGGTTTTGAATCGGAAGGTCGAAAGGTTGTTCGGCGACTTCTTCTCCCGGCGCGGTGAGGGTTTGGAGGCAGATCAGTTCCGTCGCTTTTCGGGTAATGATGTCGAGGGCGAGGAGCGGATAACGCAGGTGGTAAAGGACGCCCATGAACCAGATCAGGTCGAATTTCTCCTCAAGGTTGGCGAGGGCGTACACCTGCATTTCGTGGAACGTTACCCGGTTTTGAAGTCCGAGTTTTTTCGCCGCCCATTTCGCTTGTTTTAAATAATGCGGATCGAGGTCGATGGCGGTGACTTTCGCGCCTTTTTGGGCGAGGGCGAAGCTGTAGAAGCCGGCGTTGCAACCGATGTCGAGCACTCGCCATCCGGAAATATCGGGAAGATGAGGTTCGATTTCTTCCCATTTGAAACGCGGGAAATCGCCGAACGGATGATTGGGCGCGGTCTGCACTCCGTCCGGCAGATGGAGGTTGTGGAACCACGGGCCGAGGCGGGAAATTTCCTTTTCGGTTTCGTTGCGCGGATTTTCGATGTTGCTTTCCAGCGTGTCTCCCATGGCGGCGTTTCTCGTTTCAGATTCGACTGGCGGTTTCGGAGGTTATGGTGGGACGGGGTTTCGCGGCGGCTTCGTGCAGATACGATTCGAGTTCGGCGGCGCGGTCGTGCGCGGTGTGCGCTTTCATCGCTTTTTCGCGGGCCCGTCGTCCGATGGAGCGCGCTTCGGCCGGATCGATTTCCTTTAGGTAATGGAGCGTTTCCTCCGGCGAACGGCTGATGAGGATCTCTTTTCCGGGGATGAAAAAGTCGTCGAGCCCGTCCCACCAATCGCTGATAACGGGCGTTCCGCAGGCGGCGGCTTCGAACAGACGGACGCTCGGCGAATGTCCCATCGCGACCATATCGGCGCGGGTGATGTTGAGGGTGAAGCGTTGCGAATTGTAGAAATTGCGATGTTCGGAGGGAGGCAAATGCTCGATTCGCTCGACGTTTTTCGGCCAGGAAATCGATTCGGGATATTGCGGACCGGCGACAACGAAACGACCGGCGGGCCATTTTTTCGCCGCTTGGAGCAGGAGATCGTCGAGCGGTTTTTGGCGATCTTCCGAGTAAGTTCCCATGTATCCAAAATCCCATTGCGGCGTCTGCTCCGGCGCGGGAAAATAGAGGGCGGGATCGACGGAGCAATAGAGCGGTCTCGCCATGGGAGATTGGAATTCGTTTTCCAATGTTTCGAGGGCGCGGCCACCGGCGAAGGATAGGTATAAGCCGTATTCGCGGATGAGATGGGGGGCGAGGTATTCGTGTTCGCCGCGCCGGAGTTTCGCGAGAGTGACGGGTGTATCGATATCGTAAAACGCGACGATGCCGCGCGCGGTGGCCAGCGTCCATTCACCGACTTCCACGCCATCCGGGACGTAGGAACCGACAATTACCGCGTCGGCGTCGCGAATGGTTTGCGA
>CAZJCL010000119.1:0-8189 GCA_964544025.1 uncultured Opitutales bacterium
TGCTCATCTGTGCCATCCGTGGTCCCACCCTCCAGAGCCAAAGCTCCGTATCCTCGATAATTCCGTGTGTTCCGTGTATTCCGTGGTTAAACAAAAGGCAGAGCAATCGCCTTCGCGTCCTTCGCTACCTTCTGTTACCCCCTCAGAACCCAAGCCAGAGCCCAAGCTCCGTGCTCCCGTCTCCGTGGTGGATCCTCTCCGATAAGTTTGGTTTACGGCCAAGCCGCGTCAGAAAATTCAGGTCCGTGGCCCCCAAACCTCTTCGAATTCGTGTTCATTCGTGTTCATTCGTGGTTAAAATTCCGAGCCCAAGCCTCCGTATTAAATCCCCTCCTTTATATCCCCATCCGCATCCCCCCTCTCCCACTTTTTGTTTGGTAAATCCCGGCGAACGAAGCATCTTTCCCTCGTGAAAAAGGAAAAGAAGATCGATTACGCGGCGCTCGACTCGCCGTTCATGCGCATCCCCAAAATGGATGTCGCCACCGCGCGCGACCTTCTCGACCTCGGCTTCACCTACCCTCACGAACTGGCCGGACGCTCCCCCGAGGCGCTCTACTCCGATCTTCTTCGCCTGAAACCAAAAACCCCCGACACCCGACTCCTCTACTTCCGCATGGCCGTCTACTACGCCGAAACTCCGGAACCCGAGTCCGCCAAAATGAACCCCTGGGCTTGGCAAGATTGATCTTTTCTCATTGCCGCCGTAGGTTTTCCGTTGTCAGCTCCCAACCAGGAGCGGCCTTACGATGACCGTTGAACTCGATATTCCAAAATTCATGCCGGTGATGACTTTGCCGGAAACCGTCTTCTTTCCGCAGGCGATCTTGCCCCTGCACATTTTCGAGGACCGCTACCGCAAAATGCTGAAAGACGTCCTCTCCAAAGACCGCATGTTCGCTATCGGATCGGCCGCGCCAGTCGACGATTCCGCACCGGTCGACCTGGAAATCCCCCACCGCGTCGCCACCGCCGGAATCATCCGCGCCTGCAAAAAAAATCCCGACGGCACCTCCAACCTAGTCCTCCAAGGCCTCTGCCGCGTCGCCTGCGGAAACGTCATCAGCGAATCCCCCTACCGCTTCTCCGAAATCGAACTCCTCCCGTCCGTCCCCGGAAAAAATAAGGAAACCCTCCTCCGCCTCAAAGGTCGCCTCCTCGGCTACATCGGCGTGAAACGCCGTCTCGGAGCCCCCGTTCCGCGCGAAGTCCTCAGCTACCTGAAAAGCATCGACGAACCCGATATCCTCGTCGATCTCGCCGCATTTTCCCTCTGCGAAGACGCCGACCTGAAACAGCGGCTCCTCGAAACCGTCGACACCAGCCGCCGCCTGGAACTGTTCATCGAACGGCTCAGCAACGAAATCGGCGAAATCCGCCTGCAAAAGATCCTGCAAGGCAAGCTTGACGACGACGACATCTGGATGAATTAATTTGGGCTTGCCAGCAAAGGAGAAAGCCAAAGACTTCCCTCCTTTCCTTTAAGAGGTAAATCCGCCGAGATAGCTCAGTTGGTAGAGCAACGGTTTCGTAAACCGTAGGTCGTGGGTTCGAATCCCATTCTCGGCTCCACTTTCGCCCCCCCTTCCGCAAATCCCGATTGGCAATTGCCACTTTCGAATGGAGGCCCCGCCACTCCCAAATACAATCTGTCAAAAACTTGTTTTTTGCGCAAAATTTCGTGCCGCAAATCCCCGTCATTATCTGTGACCATCTGTGCCATCTGTGGTTTCACCCCGAGCTTAAGTTTTCCGTGTCTTCCGTGGTTTAAAACTCCCCTTCTCCGCTTCCGCTCAAACCACTGCCGCCCCTCCGTGTCCTCCGTGACTCCGTGGTGAATCCATGCCCAAACGTTTGGTTGCGGCTACGCCACTCCATGCCAATCTTCGCGTTTTTCAATGCGAACACTCCTCATCGGAAAAACCTGGCCGGAACCCGGCTCCAGTGCGGCGGGCGGGCGAACTCTCGAGCTCCTCCGCTCCTTCCGCGACGCCGGTTGGCCCACCTCCTTCGCCACCGCCGCCTCCGAATCCCCGCACACCGCCGATCTCCGCGAACTCGGTATCGACTCTCACTCCATCTCCGTCAACGATTCGGCTTTCGACCAGTGGATCCAAAACCTCGACCCGGATCTCGTCGTTTTCGATCGTTACATGATCGAGGAGCAATTCGGCTGGCGCGTCGAAAAAAATTGCCCCGACGCCCTTCGCGTAATCGACACCATCGATCTCCATTGCCTCCGCGAAGCCCGCCGCCTTCAACTCCGCTCCAACGGCGACCTCGACCTCTTCAACGAAATCGCCCTCCGCGAAATCGCCGCCATTTTCCGCTCCGACCTCAGCTTCATCATTTCCGAAGTCGAAATGGAAATTCTGAAAACCCAATTCCAAATCCCGCCCGCGCAACTCGCCTACCTTCCCCTCATGCTCCCCGAGCCCGACGAATCCGCCCCGGACTTCGACGCCCGCAAAAATTTCGTCATGATAGGCAATTACCTCCATGAACCCAACTGGGACGCCGTCCAATGGTGCTGCCGCGAGATCTGGCCGCTGGTCCACCAAAAACTTCCCACCGCCGAACTCCACATCTTCGGTGCCTACGAACCCGCGAAAGCCCGCCAATTCCACAACGAATCCCGCGGCATTCTCATCCGCGGACGCGCCCCCGACGCTCTCGCCACCCTCTCCCAATTCCGCGTCAACCTCGCCCCTCTCCGATTCGGAGCCGGACAAAAAGGCAAAATCGCCGACGCCTTCCTCACCGGCACGCCAACCGTCGCCACTCCCATCGCCGCCGAATCGATGAACGGCCCGATCGACTGGGGTTGCCCCATCGCCTCCGCCGCCACCGAATTCGCCGAAACCGCCGTCGCCCTCCACGAAAACCGCGAAATTTGGCACCGTGTCCGGCAACAAGGTTTCGCCATCGCCCGCGAACGTTTGACTGCCGCCACCTGGAAACCACGCCTGATCGCCAGACTCCTCGAACTCCGCGAAACCGCCCTCGCCAACCGGCACCGCAACTTTATCGGACGCCTCCTCCGTCACCACCAGCACCGCAGCACCGAATTCATGAGCCGCTGGATCGAAGCGAAAAACAAACTCCCTCCCACCGCGTAGCTCCCGAAACCAAACGAATGCCGTTTCCCGCTCCTACCGCTTCGTCGCGTATGGCGCCAGCATCCCGCCATCCGTCGCCGCCAACGCCGCGTTCTTCACCCGCCGATCCCTGGCCGAACGTGCGATCTCCCGAAGCGCTTCACGAGCCTCCCCCGTCCGCGCCCGCTGCAAAGCAATGATCGCCAACAACTTCATCTGCACATCCTCCCCCTGCAACGCCGCCTGACGAAGTTCGGGAATCGCTTGGTCATTGAAAAAATCAACCGCCCTTGCGCTCGTCCCGATACTCACAGCCGACGCCAACAAATTATACCCCGCCATTCGCGCCGCGTAATCCGATTCCCGCCGCAAAGTTTCTAACAACGCATCCCCATCCACCGCCAAACTCCCCTCCAAAGCGCGATACAAATGCGCTCGCACTTCCGCCTCCGACTCCCGCCGAAGCCGCTCAAAAACCGCCGGCGCATAAGGAGCCTGCATCGACGACCCATTCAACGATCTCGCCGCCGTTTGCCTCACCGCCGGATCCGAGTCGGCCAAAAAATCCACCAAAAAACCCGCCGTGCTCTCCTCCGCGACGTTCGAGGACGACGGCCAAAACATCGGTTGCTCCGCCGGCCGCGCCATCCGATCCCCCGCCGCCTTGCTCGCCAAAGCCTCCACCACCTGATAAAATACCGGCTCCGCGTCCGCATAGCCCGACGCCGATTCGATCGCGTCCATCAAAATCCCCGCCGCGTCCGGATGATCCGATCGCCCCAACGCCTGCGCCGCTTCCGCCCGAAGGCTCATCGGACGTTCCCGGTCCCGCAAAACCTTGCCTACCAAATGAATCGCCGCGTCATCTCCGTGCCCCACCAGCGAGCGGATCGCCGCCCTTCCCACCATTTCCTCCTCGTCGCGAAGCAACATCACCAACAACCGCCGCGCATCCGGAGCCTTGAATCTCACCAACGCGTCCGCGATCGCCGTTTTTACAAACGGACTCGCCGTCGAAGCCGTTAACAGCAACTCCAAAAGCGCCTCCTTCGTCCCCTGCTCCGCCAAAGCGAAAGCCGCTCTCCTCCGCACCGTAAGCGGCTGATCCTCATCGTTCAACAACGTCACCGCCTGCGCGAACAAAACCGCCGGATCCGTCTCCTCTTCCTTCGCCGCGCCATCCGAACCATCGACCAAATCCGCCGCTTCCGTAACATCCTTTTCCGGAAACAGACTCGGATCCGGCAAAAAATACATCAGGAAAAAGCAGAAAATGGCGGAAGAGGAAATCGCACCCGCTCCCACCAACGCGATGATTTGAATTCTCGGATTTCCCATAGGCTTTTGCGATAGTTCCTCAGCTTTGTTCCGGCTAATCCCGGAGCTTAATAACACTCAAATTATACTCATTCTTTGCCGCCCGACAAAGTAGCCTGAATATATAGAACAAATTCCGCCTACTCTCCATGTCTTAAGTTTTTTAAGCAAGTGTTTTTCAAACCACGCCACCGAGCCCCTTCCGGATCGCCGCCAAAAACGCCATTTCCCCCACCGCCCCGCCTTGCCTCCACCGCGCCGCCTCCTATAGTGACCGGCTTTCCATGGCATTCTCGCGACAAGTCCAAAACATGATCGCTTCCCTCCGGGGTCTCCCTCCCGACCGCAGCGTCTCAAAGCTTCGCGAAACCGCTCCCGTCGGAAAATTCGTTCAGGACGTCATGGAAAAATATCGCGTCGGAATGCCGTCGCGGGAAGACACCATCATGCAAAACTGGGAAAAGATAGTCGGCCCGACCAACGTCCAATACGCCCACCTCCTCAACATCGAAAACGAACGCCGCGTCTTCATCGCCGTCACCAACCAAATCGTCCGCCAGGAACTCTTTTTCCACCGCAAACTCATCCTCCAACGCATCCAGGCTCTCCCCGGCTGCAAAAACCTCCGCGAACTCACCCTCCGCGCCGGCTAACCCCTCCACTTCTTCATTCTAAAATCTGACTTCACCCTTCAAAAATTTCACTTGCGCGCCGCGATCTTTTACTGTCTTTTTGCCACTTGCGTCAGAGGCCCATCCTTCGAGATGTGCTTCCGCGGCTGATCCGGCCAAAACCGGGTCCCAGCGGTGAATCCGGCTGTTCCAGCTGGAATCACGGGTCCGCAAATCGGACTCCCGAAGCCGTGCAATTCAAAATAACAACATGCCAGAACCCATTCAGAAACAAGAGATTATCAGTCAGTTCAAGATCAACGACAAGGACACAGGATCGTCCGAAGTCCAGATCGCCCTGCTCAGCGCGCGCATCAACTCGCTCACCGAGCACCTCCGGACCCACCGGAAAGATTTCCACTCCCGCCGCGGCCTCATCGCTATGGCCAGCCGCCGGCGCAAGCTGCTCGACTACGTCAAGCGGCACGATCTCGCGAAATACACCGAGCTTCTCCAGAAGCTCAACCTTCGCAAATAACCCTTTGAGGTTGTCCTTTTGATTCATGCCGGGGCGGGTTTTTTTCAACAATCCTCCCCGGCATGATTTGTTTACAGACGGACAACCAGCGGACCTCCCTTTCGTGATTTTCCATTGTTTTTTCCGGAAACGAAAGGGTCTTAAGAAAAACAAGGAAAGTTCATGAACCAGAAACACAACATCAAGATCGAGGAGCTCGGAATCACTATTTCCACCGGCTCCATCGCCAACCTCGCGGGCGGCTCCGTCACTGTATCCATCGGAGAAACCGTTCTCTTCGTCGCGGCCACCGCGTCGTCCACCATTCGTCCGGGACAGGATTTCTTCCCGCTCACCGTCGACTACCGCGAAAAATATTCCGCGGCCGGCCGCTTCCCCGGAGGCTATTTCAAACGCGAGGGACGCCCTTCCGAAAAGGAAATCCTCACCTCCCGCCTCTGCGACCGCCCCCTGCGCCCGCTTTTCCCGAAAGGTTTTCTCAACGAAGTCCAGGTCATCGGCTTCTGCCTTTCCCTCGATCTCGTTAACGAGCCCGACGTTCTCATGATCAACGGCGCTTCCGCCGCGGTCGCCATTTCGGACATTCCCTGGAACGGCCCCGTCGCCGCCATCCGGCTCGGCGAAATCGACGGACAATTCGTCGTCAACCCGACCATCGACCAGCAATTCGACTCCACGCTCGACCTCATCTACGTCGGCACGGAAAAAGAAATGCTCATGATCGAAGGCAGCGCCGACCAGATCCCGGAAGACCGGTTCATCGAAGCGCTCGAATTCGCCCACAACGCGATCCAGCCGATCATCCGCGGAATCAACCAACTCCGCGAACTCGCTGGCAAACCAAAAAAGGAATTCCCGCTCGTCACCGGCGACGAACGCGTCACCGCCATTGTCCGCCGCGAAGCCGCCGAAAAGCTGCAGACCGCCGTTTTCCAGGATAAAAAGCAGGACCGCGCCGAAGCCGTTAACAAGGTAAAAGAAGAAACCGCCGAAATCGTCACCAAAGAACTCGGCGAAGACAACTTCGACCCCGTCGCAATCAAGATCGCCTTCGAGGAACTCGAAGAAGCGGCTTACCGCGAAAACATCCTGAAACATGGCAAACGCGTCGACGGCCGCGGCCCCCGCGACCTTCGCGAAATCACCGGCGAAGTCGGTGTTCTTCCCCGCGTTCACGGTTCCGCCGTTTTCGCCCGCGGAGAAACCCAGGCGCTCGTCATCACCACCCTCGGCGCCGCCCGCGACGCTCAGGATCTCGACGCCCTCACCGGAGGTGCCAAGAGCAAATCCTTCATTCTCCACTACAACTTCCCGCCGTTCTCCGTCGGCGAAACCGGCCGTTTCATCGGACCCGGCCGCCGCGAAATCGGCCACGGCGCGCTCGCCGAACGCTCGCTCCTCCCGGTCATCCCGGCCGAGGACGATTTCCCCTACGCGATCCGCATCGTCTCGGAAGTGATGTCCTCCAACGGCTCCACCTCTATGGCCTCCATCTGCGGCGGATGCCTCTCCCTCATGGATGCCGGCGTTCCTCTCCTCGCGCCAGTCGCCGGAATTTCCGTCGGCCTCGTCAGCGAAACCGACGAATCCGGAAACATCTCCAACTACAAAACCCTCACCGACATCATCGGCGCGGAGGATCATTTCGGCGACATGGACTTCAAGCTCGCCGGCACGAAGGAAGGAATCACCGGTTTCCAGCTCGACCTGAAAATCGCCGGCCTTCCCTTCAGCATCGCCCGCGAAGCGATCGCCCAGGCCCGCGAAGCCCGCGACGCGATTCTCGAGAAAATGGAAGCCGCGATCTCCGAACCGCGCAAGGAACTCAACCTCCACGCGCCCCGCATCGAAACCATCCAAATCGATCCGGAAAAGATCGGTGCCCTCATCGGCCCCGGCGGCAAAAACATCCGCCGCATCACCGAAACCACCGGTGCCACGATCGACATCGCCGAGGACAACAGCGGCAAGGTCTTCATCTACGCGAACAACCAGATCTCGATGCAACGCGCGGTCGAGGAAGTGGAACTCATTTCCGCCGAGATCACGCCCGGCAAAATCTACCGTGGCGTCGTTCGCAGCATCAAGGAATTCGGCTGCTTCGTCGAAGTCCTGCCCGGGAAGGAAGGCCTCGTCCACATCTCCGAGCTGGCCGATTTCCGCGTAAAGCGCACCGAAGACGTCGCCAAACTCGGTGATGAAATCTGGGTGAAATGCATCGGAGTCGACGACAAAGGCCGCGTGCGCCTAAGCCGCAAGGAAGCGATGGCCGACCGCGCCAAAGCCGCCGAAGGCGAACCCGCCACCGACGCCGAATAACCGGCCAAAATTCAGTCCAAACGTCACAAGGCAGGCTGCCCAACAGCCTGCCTTTTTTACGCCCCCAACACGCTCAATCCCACGACTGAGAGCTTATTCATTCCGTTTCCTAAACCGCGCCCAAATTTTCGCAATCGCCTATCATCATTCCTCCCGCTCCACCCTCACCCGCAGAAACCTTTTCGGCTTTCCGCTGGACGGCGCGGGATCCTTTACAATCACTGTTTCGGTGAGTCCGTCAGATCCGGAAATTGTCTCGGCCTTCTCCAGAGGGATCCATACGTTGAGATCGTCTGAACCTTCCGG
>CAZJCL010000120.1:0-6034 GCA_964544025.1 uncultured Opitutales bacterium
GGGCGGTGGATGTGGAGGGCGCGGAGGAGGGGGGCGGTGGATTGGCGGTCGAGGATTCCTTCGACCATGATGAAGGTGCCTTTGCGGCAGAGGGTCAGGAGTTGGTTGGGGTTGAGGTCGGCGAGCACGTGGAAGGTTTCCTGGCGGGCGTGGACGCTGAGGGAGAGGAGGAAATCGCGGCCTTTGCGTTGGACGTCGACGATGGTGCCGTACCAGACGACGCGTTTGCCGGTGATGGATTCGAGCCAGCGTTCGCGTCCGGTTTCGCTGCCGCTCAGTTGCTCCAAGCGGTGGTAGAAGTCGGGGGCTTTGAGGCTGATGCGTTCGATTTGCGATTCGGAGAAGTTTCGGGGGAGCGGATGTTGGGTGAACGGTGGCGGGCGATGGGCGGAAGAGGATTTGGGCTCGCGGTTGTCGGAGGAGTTGGAGATGTTGGCGGCTTCGGGGGCGAAGAGAGAGCGGTGGAGGAGGAAAAGGGCGAGGAGGATTGATTCGACGAGGGCGATCAGGAGGAGCGGGTGGAGGAGGGAATTGGTTTCGGAAAGGAGGTCGCTTTGTCCGAGGAGAACGGCGATTCCTGAAAACAGCGATAGCGTGAGCAGCGAGTGGATCAGGTGGCGTTTCATGGATTTTCCGGCGAGCGGCTCATGGGTTTGAGATTGGCGGACGTCGCTAGAGTTTCAATTGCAAGAATTTGTAAAAATCCGGACTGGATATCGGCGGGGGCGCGTGGAAACGCGGGACGGCGAAAAGGGAGATGCAGGGGAGGCGAGGGAGGCGGGTTTGCGCATTTTTGCCTTTTCCGCGATACGGTTCCGTGCCCTGCTTGTGGGAAGGCTCCATGTTGTTTTTTCTTAAAGTTTCCTCGGTTTTCCTTTTGGGCGTCGCGGCGGCTTGTTGGGGCGGGTGCAGGCGGGCTCCGGCGGAGGATGGGAATCGGATTGTTTACGCGCTTTGGGGGTCGGTGGAGCAGCTGAAGGCGGAGCATGAGCTGATTCGGGCGTTTCGGGAGGAGCATCCGGAAATCGAGGTGAAGACGGTGGCGATCGGTTCGCGTTACGCGGACAAGATTCAGGCGATGATGGTCGGCGGAGTGGCGCCGGACGTGATCATGGTGGAAATGAGTTTTTACGACGAGTGGGCGGCGCGGGGGGTGTTGGTCGATTTGACGGAGCAGTTTCACGAGTTGCATGAGGAATCGCCGTTGTTGCCGGTGCCGTATCGAGCGTTTGCGCGGAGGGAGGGGATTTTTGCGTTGCCGGTGAATTGTCACGGATTCGCGACTTATTATAACGAGGAGGCGTTGTTGGCGGCGGGGGTGGAGATTCCGGAGGAGGGGTTGACGTGGAGTTATTTGCGGGAAATCGCGCCGAAGTTATCGCGGCGGGCGGGGGATCCGGCGGCGCTGACGGAATACGCGTTGTTGTTACACAATTATTGGCCGATTTTTTGGCAGCATGGGGCGCGGTTGTTCGACGATCCGGAGGAGCCGCGCCGGGTGGCGGTGAATACGCCGGAAGCGGTGGCCGCGCTGGATTTTATCCGGGAAGTGGTGGCGAGCGGTTTCGCGGTTCCGCCGGGGATGATTTCGGATCACGGAACTTATCAGCTTTTTCGGGATGGGCGGGTGGCGTTTTATTTCGACGGGCGGTGGAGGACTCCGGAGTTTGCGCGGAAAACGGGGCTGACGTGGGAGGTGACGGGTTATCCGTCGGGTCCGGTTTCGGGGGTGACGGTGCATGGTGGGACGGGATTGGCGATTTGGGAGGGGAGCGCGAAGAAGGAGGCGGCGATGAAGTTTGTGCAGTATTACGCGTCGGTGAAGGGGGCGGCGCTGGCGATGCGGGAGCAGCGGTATGTGCCGGTTTTTGCGGAGTTGGCTTACGGAGAGGATTTCTTGGGGCTGCGTCCGCCGGAGGGAATTCACCATTTCTGCGATACGATGAAGGAGGGGGCTTCGCGGGCGGTTTTGTACGCTCCGGGGGCGCAGGAGGTTTCGCGGATTTTCAATGCCCGGATCGAGCAGGCGTTGGGGCATCCGGAAAAATCGTCGCGGGAGGTGATCGAGGGGCTGGAGGCGGATTTGAAGCGGTGGATGGAGCGGAGGAGGTAGGGGAGTTTTGAAGTTAGAATTTTGAAGTTCGAATGCAGAAGTGGGGAAGGTGGGGGAATTTAGGCTTCGGGCTTTTTGGAGGGGGATTGGAAGACGTCGGAGAGGATGGCTTGTTCGATGTGGCTGCGTTGAGTGGCTTTGACGGGGACGCGGATGATGAGGTGGATTTCGTCGGCGCCGGGGAATTGGAGGGTGACGCGGGGATCGACGGAGGGGGCGTGGAGGCCTTGCTGGTCGCTGATGCGTTGCATGTGTTTGCGGACGTCTTCGAGATAGGAACGGCAATGGTGCTCGGAGGCCTCGAGGAGCGCTTTTTGGGCGGATTGCCAGTCGTCGCTTCGTTTGAAGGGGACGGTGAAAACGTGGAGGACGTAGTCGTGGGTGTAGCTTTCGTTGATGACGGGTTCGGAGACGAAGAGGCTGTTGGGGAGGACGGTGACGCGGCCGGTGCGCTGGTGGGTGAGTTTGCCGGGGCCGATTTCCATGATGGTGGTGGCGAAGAGGTTTTGGTCGATGACGTCGCCGCGGAAATCTTTGATCTGGATGCGGTCGCCGATTTTGAAGGAGCGGGCGCCGGTTTTGAGGATGGAGCCGGTGATGCAGAGGATGAGTTCCTTGGTGGCGACGACGAGGGCGACGGCGATGGCGACGACGGAAAGGGCGAGGCTGCGGAGCGGGGCGCCCCAGATGAAAACGAGTCCGACGACGAGGAGGAGGGCGAGGGCGTTGCGGGTTTGGACGAGCCACTTGCGGCGGAGGTCGTGGGAGGCGACGCCGCGGCGGATGAAGCGGGAGGTGATTCCGCGCAGAAGAATCACCACGGCGATGAGGATCGCTGTGCTGATGATGAGGCCGAGGAGATTTTCGCGGAGGGCGAGATCCTGGAGTTGACCGAGGGATTCTGTCATTTCGGAAACCGGTATTTAATTTCGCGGCGCGGCCGGACGCGAGGTCGCGATAAGAAGCGCGGCGGCGGGCGAACGTGGGGGAAGCTTTCGATTTTGGGCGGGCGAGGCAAGGGCGTTTTGGGCGGGAGGAGCCGGGGAAGCGTGTTGCGGAGTGGATACGGAGATAAAATAAATTTTATTTTAATTCGGTTGACCGGCTTTCGGCGGGTCGTTTCGCTCGGGGGGAAAACACCGATTCCTCAATTTTCTCCCCGCATGCTGTACTTATGAAAACGTTTTTTCTCACTTCCGCTGTCTTTGTTTTGGCTTTGTCGTTGAACGCCCAGGTTTCTTACCGGACGGGCGGGAGCGAATATTGGGAGACGTTCGATTCGCTCGACGGGAGTTTTGCGGGTTTTACGAAAAAACCGTGGACCGATAACGCGACGATTCCGGGCTGGTACGCCAGCGAGGATGGTTATGTGGCCCAGGGGAATCCGGTGGAAACGAGTTTGCTGTATAACTTCCGGGTCGACGGGGGGAGCGTGAACAAGTCGCTCGGGAGCGTGCCGGGGCGGTCGAGCGGGGATATTGCTTTCGCGGTTCGGTTGACCAATGAGACCGGCGGGGAGCTTTCGTCGTTTCGCCTGCAATACACCGGGGAGCAGTGGCGAAACAGCGGCAACGAGTCGCCGTCGCGGATGACGGTTTCGTATCGGATCGGCGGCGAAGAGCTGGACGGCGGTTCGTGGGTCGAGGTGAGCGGGCTGGAGTTTTCGGCGATGCACACGGGAGGTGTGGCGGTGAATCTGGCTGGCAAGGCGGCGGAGAACCGGGTTGATCTCGGGGCGAACGTGACCGAGGGATTCCATTGGGAGCCGGGCGAGGATTTGTGGATTCGCTGGACGCATCTGGAGGAAGCCGGCGCTAATCACGCGCTGGGGGTGGACGACGTGCGGTTCGTGGCGGGGTTGACGCTGGGGGAGCCGGTGGTGCGGGGGACCTGGTTTTGGAGTCAGAGCGGAAGCGGACATCCGTGGGGATCGGCGGCGGTGGTCGGAAACGCGGGCCGGGAGGACGATTTGACGGCGATTTTGCGGGGCTGGGAGATCGGGAGGATTTACGGGTCGTACGATTCGACGCTCTTCGCGAACGAGCCGGAGGCGATCGCGAACTGGAACCGGAAGTTGTTTTTCAACGGGATCGCGTCGTGGCAGCTTTTCTCGCGGACGGAATGGATTTTCCCGGACGAGCGGGAGTCGCTGCGTCAGCGTTTGGCGAATGAATTGACCGGTTTCAATGCGGGCCGGAGCGCGGCGGAGGCTTTTCACGGGGTGCATTTCGATATCGAGCCGCATATTTTGGCGGATTGGAAGACGGCTACGGAGGGCGAGAAGCGCGATTTCCTCGAGGGGTTGGTGGAAATGTATGAGGATGTGCGGGCGTTTCTCGACGCGAATGGCGGGGAGGAGCTTCCGGTTTACGCGGCGCTGCCGGTTTGGTATGCGGAGCTGCCGGCTTCGGCGGGCGGTCCGGGACAAGTCGGCTGGGAATCGACGGCGGATCGCGACGGGTGGTTCGACCGGCTGGCGGCGGTGGTTGATGGAATCGTGATGATGGCGTTCGAGACGTCGTCGTTGACGGATGTTCTGGCGACGACGGCGTGGGAGCGCGCGAATTTTGACGGCGAGGTGATCCTGGCGTTGCGGGTCGAGGGATTTGAGTGGAATTCGTTCGGCGAGATGGTGGACGCCGCGCACGAACTGGAGAAGGCGACCGGGCGGGGAATCGATATTCAGCCGTTGCACAGTTTGGCGCAGCGGGAGGCCTGGCGGTTGCGTCCGGCTTTCGAGGATTGGCGGGAAGCGCATTTCTCGGGGGCGGAGCTGGCGAATCCGGCGGTGAGCGGTCCGGCGGCGGAACCGGCGGGAGACGGGTTTTCGAATGCGTATAAATACGCGTTCGGGTTCGGGCCGTTTGATCGGGTTTCGGGGGAGCAGCGGTTTTCGCTGGCGCCGGTTGAGGCGGACGGGGCGACGGAGTCTTTTCCGGCGTTGCGGTTTTTCCGGCTGAGCGGGGCGCGGGATCTTGTTTACCGGTTGGAGAAGAGCGCGGATTTGCTGGAGTGGACGCCGGTTGCCGGTTTGGCGCCGACGGTTTTGGCGGGTCGCGGCGCGGGGAGCGAGGAGGCGTTGTATGTGGATCCGGAGCCGGTGTCGGAAGCGGATCGGCGGTTTTTCCGGGTGGCGGTGGACCGGGCGGTTCCGGTGCTGGAAGTGCGGGAAGGCTTCGACGGGTTGGATGGTGCGTTCGAGGGGACGATGCTCAAGCCGTGGGTGGACGACCAGACGGTTCCGGGCTGGTTTGCGAGTTTGACCGGATATGTCGCTTCGGGAAATCCGACCGCGACCAGCCGGATGTATAATTTCCGTTTCGACGGGAGCAGCACCGACATGACGCTCGGAAGCGTGCCGGGCGGATCGAGCGGCGACATTCATGTGGCGGTTCGGTTGGCCAATACGACGGGCGAGACCATTGATCTGGTTCATGTCGCCTATATCGGCGAGCAGTGGCGGAACAGCGGGAACGAGCGCGTGAGCGAGTTGACGGTCAGTTACCGGATCGGCGGCGGAGCGATCGACGCGGGCGAGTGGATTGCGGTGCCGGAGCTGAGTTTCGCGGGGCCGCATTTTGGAGCGCCGGTGGGGAATTTGAACGGGAAGCTGGGCGGAAACCGCCGCGATTTGAACGGCGCTATTGAGGGGCTGGAGGTGCCGCCGGGCGAGGAGTTGTGGATTCGCTGGACCCACGCGAGCCATGGCGGAGACAACCACGCGCTCGGGATCGACGCGGTGGAGATTTCAGCGTTTTCGAGCGCGCGTTGAAACGAGGAAGTGTGTTTTGAACTGAAATAACCAAAAAGAATGAAAAAAATAGTTACGACCCTCTCCGCGATTACGATGGCGGTTGCTTGCTCGCTTCAGGGGCAGGTTTCCTATGATACGCCGGGAGGTGTGTATTCGGAAGATTTCGA
>CAZJCL010000120.1:6134-8186 GCA_964544025.1 uncultured Opitutales bacterium
GCGATTTTGGCGGGGTTGTCGGCCGTTTTTCTTGTGGTTTGGAGAAAGCGTTTTCGGAAATAATCGGATGATATTGAATCGAGCATTTTGGCGTTTGGCGGCGGCTTCGGGGCTGGTTTTGGCGTTGGCGTCGGGATCGGCGGTTGCCGGGAGCGGAGAGATCGAGCGGGGAACCTGGCATTGGACCGGAAGCCGGGGCGATCACGCGTACGGCTCGGCGCAAGTGGTCGGGAATCCGGCGAAGGAGGCGGAGGTGCTCGATATTTTCAAGCGCTGGAAAATCACGCGGGTTTATGTGGCGCATTTGCCGGCCCGTTTTCGGACGGAGGCGGATGTCATCGCGAATTGGAACGCTCGTCTTCAGCAAAACGGACAGAAACCGTTTCTTCTTCTTTCGACGACGAACTGGATTTTCGAGGGGGAGCGGGAGCGGTTGCGGAAGACGCTGGACGAGTTGCTGCTCGATTTCAACCGGTCGCGAGAGAACGGGGCGGAGCGGTTTCAGGGGGTGCATTTCGATGTGGAGCCGCACATTTTGAGTCAGTGGAAAACGGCCACGCCTGAAGGTCGGCGCGAGCTGCTGCTGCTGTTGCGCGATATGTTCGCGGACGCGAAAGCGCATCTGGTGGCGAACGGCGCGGGGGATTTGCCGATTTTCGCGGCGTTGCCGGTTTGGATCGACGGCCTTCCGCCGGAGTTGGGCGGGAGCAGCCGGATCGGCTGGAAGAGTGTGGCGGAGCGGGACGAGTGGTTTCGCGAGATGGGGAAGAATGTTTCGGCGATGAGTTTGATGGCGTTCGAAACTCCCTACGTCCGGTCGATTTTGAACAACGCCGCCTGGGAGCGGGAGCATTTCGCGGGCGATGTAATCATTGCGTTGCGGGCGGATCTCGGAAATGAATGGCAGGCCATCGACGAGATGCTGAAAGCCGCCGGAGAAGTGGAATCGGCGACGGGCGAGGGAATCGATATCCAGCCGTTTCGTTATTTCGCGGAAAGGGCGGGGGCTCGTTCGCCGGAAGAATTTGGAATGCGATAATTATATAAAGTAGAAGGAATGATATGAAAAGGAACCAGCTTCGCACATCGGGATTTACCCTTATAGAATTGCTGACGGTAATCGCGATCATTGGTATATTGGCGGCTATTTTGATTCCCGTTGTGGGTAAGGTTCGCGATCAGGCAAGAACGGCTTCCTGCACAAGCAATCTAAGGCAGTTGGGAATGGCGAGTATTCTTTATGCCAATGATAACAATGGTTTTCTTCCGCCGTCGCGCGATACGGAGCTGCGGTTTTGGGAAATCATTTTAATGCCGTATATCAATGGCGAACGCGACGTGCTGGTTTGTCCGGAATTGCCGGTGGAGATCACGCGGCCGCTCAGCAACCCGAATCCCCCGCGGACTTACAGCGTGAACCAGCTCGCGTTCGGCGACGATCCACGCACGGGGCAGGAGCGGGGGCCGCGGAATCTGGTTTATATTCAGCGTCCGAGCGAGGTGATTCTTTTGGCCGACGCGGTGCAGATCGCGGATTATGGCGGAAGTTCGTCGGGCCGTTTTTATGCCGCGCCTTTCAATCAGTGGGGGGAGACGAATCCGTTGGAGGATAATGTGCCGCTGAATCAATTGCGGGACCGGGATAACTCGGATGAGGGGCGGATGCGTTTCCGGCATAATGACCGGGTGAATACGGTTCGCGCGGACGGAAGCGTTTCGCTGTTGAAGAAGGAAGAGGTGCGCTACGGGCATATTTACCCGGGGAATTAAGCATCATTAAATGTCCCAGCTAAATGGGCAGGTCGGTTTTAATCAGCAAACTTCCGGTCTTTGGAACCGGCGGCTGATACTTCAGTTGTTAATGTCGGAGGGGCCGCGCACGCGTTTATGTATCGCTGAGCGGACCGGAATACAGAAACCGACGGTCGCGTATATTGTGCGTGAGCTGCTGGAATCGGGGCGGCTGGGGACGGCCGGGAAGGAGGTGGCGACGGGGGCGGGGCGGCGGCATGTATTGCTTAAGGTCAACCCGGACTATGGATGGACGGTGGG
>CAZJCL010000121.1:0-2899 GCA_964544025.1 uncultured Opitutales bacterium
TTTTTCCGGAGGATTTGAAGGTGAACGTCTGGAACCGGAAAGTCGCGCAGATGGGGATGAGCGAAATGGGGCGGGCGAAATTGCAGGAAGTGAAAGAGGAAATGGGCGTGGGCGACCGGGACGATCTGGTCTGTTTCGCCGATATGATCGATTTCGACGAGGAGCGGATTCCGTGACCGGTTCCGTTTTCCTCTCGCTATTCGCCGGCCTCGGGGCAGGATTTACCGCTTAACTTTTTTTCAGAAAACATGAAACGCACGCATCATTGCAGCGAGCTGACGGCAGCTCAAAAAGGGGAAACCGTTCACCTGGTTGGGTGGGTGGATTCCCGGCGCGACCATGGCGGAATCGTTTTTCTCGACCTTCGGGATCGGGAAGGGATTACGCAACTCGTCTTCAATCCGGCGGATAATCGCGAGCTGGCGGAACGGGCGTCGCATTTGAAGCCGGAATCGGTGATCGGCGTTTCGGGGAAGGTGGAGTTGCGGCCGGCGGAAACGGTCAACAAGAAGATCGCGACGGGCGAGGTCGAGATTCACGCGACGGAGTTGATCGTTCACAACATGTCGGATACGCCGCCGTTTCCGATCGACGACGCGCAGGGAGACCGTGTTTCGGAGGATTTGCGTCTGACGTATCGTTACCTGGATTTGCGTCGGCCGAAAATGCGGCGGACGCTGAAGTTGCGCAGTCAGGCGGCGCAGGCGGCGCGGCGGTTTTTCGAGGCGAACGGATTTCTGGAGGTGGAAACGCCGGCGCTTTTCAAGAGCACGCCGGAAGGAGCGCGGGAATATTTGGTGCCGAGCCGGTTGAGTCCGGGACAGTTTTACGCGTTGCCGCAGTCGCCGCAGCAGTTCAAGCAGATGCTGATGGTGGCGGGCGTGGAGCGGTATTATCAATTCGCCCGTTGTTTCCGGGACGAGGATTTGCGGGCGGATCGCCAGCCGGAGTTTACCCAGATCGATATCGAGATGTCGTTCATTGATCGCGAGGATATTTACGCGACGATGGAAGGGCTGATCCGGCAGGTTTGGAAGGAGACGCTCGGAGTCGATTTGCCGGCGCAGTTTCCGCGGATGTCGTATCAGGACGCGATGAACCGTTTCGGTGTCGATAAACCGGATACGCGATTCGCGATGGAGCTGGTCGATGTGGGGCCGATTTTCAAGTCGAGCCAGTTCAAGGTGTTTCAATCGACGCTGGAAGCGGGCGGAAGTTTGAAGGCTTTCAACGCGAAAGGCCTGGCCGATCTGACGCAAGGCGAGCTGAACCATTTGACGGAAGTCGCGAAATCCTTCGGGGCGAAGGGCCTGGCTTTTATCAAGGTCGAAGGCGGCGAATGGAAATCGCCGATCGTGAAGTTTTTCTCCGAGGAGGAGAAGGCGGCGCTGCAGAAGGAATTGCAAATGGAGGAAGGCGACATCGTCTTCTTCGCGGCGGCGGATTGGGAAAAAGCGTGCGCGATTTTGGGACGGATTCGTCTGGAGGCGGCGGAGTTGTTGAAGAAAAAAGGCCGGCTGACGATCGACGAAAGCCAGTTCAATTTCCTCTGGGTGATCGAGTTTCCGCTGTTGATTTACGAAGAGTCGGAAGGTCGTTATGTGGCGGCGCATCATCCGTTTACCGCTCCGGTGCCGGAAGATGCGGGATTGCTGGACAGCGATCCGAAGGCGGTTCGGGGCCAGCATTACGATCTCGTTTTAAACGGCGTGGAGCTGGGCGGCGGAAGCATTCGTGTGCATCAGCCGGATTTGCAGCTGAAGCTTTTCCGCGACATTTTCGATATTCCGCCGGACGTGATCGAGGACCGATTCGGTTACATGTTGAAGGCGTTCCGTTACGGCGCGCCGCCGCATGGAGGAATCGCGTTTGGGTTCGACCGGATGGTGGCGATTTTGACCGGAACGCGGAGCATTCGGGACGTGATCGCTTTTCCGAAAACGCAAAAGGGGCAGTGCTTGATGACGAACAGCCCGTCGCCGGTGAGCGCGAAGCAGTTGCGCGATCTGCATATCGAAACACTCGAAATCGAAGAGAAGGAATAAGCCGTGCGCCGGTTTCTGCAGTGGCTCGGTCTTGCGCGTTCCAGAAGAACGGATGCGGAAGACCGGGACACGGGACGGAGCGGGGAGCGGGCGGCGGAGAAGTTTTTGCGGCGGGAGAAAAAGCACCGGATTCTGGCGCGGAATTGGCGGTCGGGGCGGGACGAGCTGGATCTCGTTTCCCGCGACGGCGAGGTGCTGGTTTTCGTTGAGGTGAAAACGCGGCAGGCGGATGCGCTGGTGCCGGGGTATTACACGGTGGACGACCGGAAGAAAAAGGCTTTGAAACGGGCTTGTTACGCGTATCTGAAGCAGTTGCGGAAGAAGCCGCGGACGTTTCGGTTCGACGTGGTGGAGATTGGAATCGCGGCGGGAGCGGAGCCGGTGGTTTACCATTTCGAGAATATTCCGCTGTTTCCGAAAGGCTTTCAGGGGTGAGGCAATGGGTAGAGGAGACGGGTTATTTGGCTGAAAAATAACTGGTTTGATTGCTTTACAGGTGGCGGCTTCGGACGAAAATTGGAGCATTATGGAAAACATTGCTGTTCCGGTTTTCGGGTTTATCCAGAACATGAACCCGCTGGAGATCTCTCTGGTGGTTTTTGTGATTCTTCTTTTGTTCGGAGCGAAGCGGCTACCTGAGCTGGGGCGCGGAATCGGACAGTTCACGCGGGAGTTTAAAAAGAGCACGCGGGAGGTCGAGGAGAGCATTCGGGCTTCGTTGGAAGAAGAACCGGCGGCTCCGGTTCGGAAGTCGGTGCCACCGCCAGAGCCCGTCGCGAAGGCTGAGACGCGGGCGGTGGAATCGGAAGCGTGATCGGCATCGGGGGCGTCGGCGAAGCGGCCGATGTGACGTT
>CAZJCL010000121.1:2999-6545 GCA_964544025.1 uncultured Opitutales bacterium
GGTCATCGGCGAAGCGCCGATGCTACGTGGGTGGGTGGTGATCGGTCATCGGTGGAGCGTTCGTGCGACGGGGGGCGGCTGGGGGGGCGTTATACCGTTGCTTCTTGGTTGGCGATCCAAGTGGCGATTTCTTCGTCGGTGAAGAGGTAGGTGCGGGTTTGGTGGTCGGGGTGGAGGAGGTGGGCATAAGATTTGTCGGCGAAGCGTTGGCAGTGGAGGAGAATTCGGGTGCGGTGGCCGGGGGCGCGGACGAGGCGGCCGAGGGCTTGGTTGACGCGTTGCATGGCGGGGATCTGGTAAACCGTGTGGAAGGCTTCGTCGCGGGTGAGTTGGCCGAGTTTTCGCATGCGGGCGTTTTGGAGGGCGTTGACTTCGGGGAGGGCCGGGCCGACGACCATGGCGTTGGCGATGCGGCCGCCGAGGAGATCGATGCTTTCGGCGTAGCTGCTGCCGAGGATCAGGAAGAGGGCGTCGGAGAGGACGAGGTTTTCTTCCATGAAGGCGGCTTGTTGAGAGAATTCGAGTCCGCGTTCCTGGATCGCGACGCGGATGGACGGGAAATCTTCTTCCATGCGGCGGCGGATTTCTTCGGCGTAGCGGTAGGAGGAGAAGAAGACGGCGATGGGGGTGGGCGAGTGGGTCGCGAGTTCGTGGATGGTCGCGGCGGTGGTGGCGAAATGTTTTCCGCGGGTGCGGAAGCGGGTGTCGACGCGGACGTCGATGGCGACTTCGCAGGCTCCGGCGCGCCAGGGGGCGTGGGCGGCGAGGGCGGCGAATTCGTTTTCTTCGAGTCCGCAGGCGCGGGCGAATTCCGGGTGAGGGCCGAAGGTGGCGGACATCATAATGACTTGGCCGAATTCGCGGAGGGTTTCGGCGATGAAGGGGGCGGCGGAGAGGCAGCTGCAGAAGAGTTCGCCGCGTTCCGGTGACCAGAGCAAACGCTCCACCTGTTCGCTTTCGAGCGTTTGGCGGAGGGAAAACATTTCCATCAGCTGGTTGGTGAGGTCGGGGCCGAGTCGCGGATAATCGAGCGGTTCGGCGGAAAGTTGGTCGCAAACGCGGGCGACGGCGGCGCGGAGTTCCTCTTCTTCCGGGAGCGAGAGTTCCTCGCATGGTTCGATGTGGGAGAGGACGTCGAGGAATTTTTCCCAGGCGAGAATCAGGCGGGCGGGAGCGCCGGTCATTTCGAGTTCGCCGATGACGCGGAGGTTTTGTGCGAGGGAAATTTTGGCGGAGAAAACGTCGGCGACGCGGGACGGGAGGTTGTGGGCTTCGTCGACGATGAGCAGGGTTTCGGCGGCGGAGAATCCGGGTTGATTGAAGAACAGGCCGCGATTGGCGGCGGAGAAAACGTAGTTGTAATCGCCGATCCAGATGTCGACGAGCGGGAGAATCGCGCGGGTGATTTCGTAGGGGCAGATTCCTGCGTTGCGGCCGTTTTCGCGGAGGGAATCGAGTTCGAGCGGGGCGTTGGTCGTGGTGAAAAGGCGGGCCAGGCCGCTGCCGGTCCAGCGGTCTTCGAGGTCGTGGAGAAACGGGCAGACTTCGCGGAAACAGTGGAAAACGGAGTTCACGCAATGTTCGCCTTTGTTGCGGACTTGCATGAAAGAGACGGTCGGTTGGCCGTCGAGCATTTGCCGGAGCTGGGAGGCGGCCTGGATCTGGCCGGTGGCTTTGCTGGTGAGGAAAACGATGCGGGTGATCGCGCCGGCGCGGAGGCGGTTGAGGGCGTATTCGAGCGCGACGCCGGTTTTTCCGAATCCGGTGGGGGCTTCGAAGAGGGAAATTTTTTGGGCGGAGAAGGCGGTTTCGATTTCGGTTTGGATGTTTTCCTGTCCGGGACGGGGAGAGGAAAACGGCAGGCGGAAGGAGAATGCGCGGAGGCGGTCGAGGTGGTCGCGGCGGCGTTCGACGAACCGGTGGATTTTGTCGAGCTGGCGGCAGAAAGCGTCGTCGGTTTCCGGATCGACGGGGACGGGTTGGGTCATCCCGGTTTGGATTTCAACGAAGACGAGTTCGGCGCGGATCGGTTTTTCGCGGTTTCCGGTGGCGAGCGGATAGAGACGTTGGTAGGCGAGGATTTGGAGGAAGTAGGAGGGGTAGGCGGCGCGCAAGTCGTCCTCGTGGGCGGGGAGGGGGAAATCGACGGTTTTGATTTCGCGGATCGTGGTTTCGTTTTCGCCGTGGAGGATTTGGTCGGCGCGTCCCTGAAGTTCGAAAATCCAATCGGCGTGCGGCCAGCGGGCGGCGATTTTGACTTCGAATTCGGCGGCGGGATCGCGTTGGGCGAGGTTTTCGCGGAGTTGGGTGTGCCAGGTTTGGCCGAGCTGGGCGCGCCAGAGACCGCCGCCGCCGCGGCCCGATCCTCCGGACGCGGTGGGGCTGTCGGTGAATTCCGCGAATTCGCCGATCGCGAGCGCAACCGTTTTTTTGTCGAAGGAAATCTGCATGAATCTGGCGTTGCCGGGCCGGTTTTTAACCACTAATGGACACGAATAAACACGAATGAGGACGACGGAATTTTTTTCACCGGAATTCGGTGGGCGTTTTCTTCGATTCGTGTTAATTCGTGTTCATTCGTGGTTGGATCAACCGTTCTTTCACGGAGTAAAGGGACCTTCAGAAACGGAAAAATGCAATACCTTCAATTGGGAAAAACCGATCTGCGCGTTTCGCGTATTTGCTTTGGATGCTGGCAGCTTTCGCCGTCGTTTTGGGGAGAGATTTCGCAGGAGGATTGGCGGCAGGCGGTGCGGCGGTCGCTGGATTTGGGGGTGAACTTCATCGACACGGCGGACGCGTATGGCGACGGTTTCGCGGAGGAATCGCTGGGGAAATTGCTGGCGGAGGACGGGACGCGGGACGAGTTTGTGGTGGCGACGAAGTTTTACTGGAATTTCTACGGGGAGCGGCGGTTTCCGGACACGCGTTACGAGTATATTTTGCGGGCTTGCGAGGAATCATTGCGGAGGTTGCGGATCGAGACGATCGATCTTTACCAGATTCACGCGTGGGATCCGCTGACGCGTCCGGACCAAGTGGCGGCGGCGTTCGCGAAGTTGAAGAAGGACGGGAAGGTGCGGTGGTTTGGAGTGAGCAATCTGAACGCGGATCAGATGCGGATGTATGCGCGGTATTTCGATATCGAATGTTTGCAGCCGAAATACAGTTTGTTGACGCGGGAGATCGAGGCGTCGGAGTTGCCGTATTGTTTGGAGAACCGGATTGGGGCGATCGCGTTTTCGCCGTTGTTTCGCGGATTGCTGACGGGGAAATACGCGGACTGCGAGGAGATCACGGACACGCGGCGGGATTTGCCGTATTTTCAGGGAGCGGCGTTTCGGCGGATTATGGAGGCGCTGGAGGAGTTGCGGCCGTTTCGGGAGAGGCATGGGTTGACGATGGCGCAGTTGGCGGTGCGGTGGGTTTTGACGCATCCGGCGATTTCGTGCGCGATCGTTGGGGTGAAGAAGCCGGAGCATATCGAGACGATCGTGCCGGCGGCGGATGCGGTGCTTTCGAACGAGGAGTGGCATCAGATTGCGG
>CAZJCL010000121.1:6645-8115 GCA_964544025.1 uncultured Opitutales bacterium
ATGGGAGCTTCGCGGACTCTGGGGTGGGGTTTGAGCCGGGGAAGATGGGGGAGATTCAGGTGGCGATTGAGGAGGCGATGGAGAAGCGGGAGATTCCGGGGGCGGCTTTTTGGCTGGAGCGGCAGGGGCAGAGTTTCGGTTTGACGCTGGGGGATCGGGCGCTGCTTCCGGAGGTGGAGAGGTTGACGGCGGATACGATTTTCGATGGGGCGTCGTTGACGAAGGTGGTGGCGACGACGCCATCGATTATGTTGCTGGTGGAGCGGGGGGAAGTGGATTTGGGGGCGGCGGTGGCGGAGTATATTCCGGAATTCGCGGCGGAAGGAAAAGAGGGGGTGACGGTTCGGCAGTTGATGACGCATACGTCGGGTTTGCGGCCGGGATTGAGTTTGAGTCCGGCCTGGAGCGGTCGGGAGCGGGCGATCGAGTTGGCGAGCGGGGAGAAGTTGCGGTCGGTGCCGGGGACTGAGTTTGTTTACAGCGATATTAATTTTATTTTGCTGGGGGAAATTGTGCGGCGGGTGAGTGGGGTGGGGATCGATGAGTTTGCGCGGCGGGAGATCTTTGAGCCGTTGGGGATGGTGGATACGGAATTTTTGCCGGCGGAATCGTTGCGGCCGAGGGTCGCGCCGACGCAGGAAACGCGGGATGGAATGTTGCGGGGAGTGGTGCACGATCCGACGGCGCGGGCGATGGGCGGTGTGGCGGGTCACGCGGGGCTTTTTACGACGGCGCGGGATTTGGCGCGGTATGCGCGGATGATGTTGAACAAGGGAGAATTGGATGGCGTGCGGCTTTTCGAGGCGGAAACCGTGGCGGAAATGACGCGGGTGCAGACGGCGCCGGAAGTGGAGTCGCGACGGGGATTGGGCTGGGATATCGATTCGCGGTTCAGCCGGCCGCGGGGAGAGCTTTTTCCAATCGGATCGTTCGGGCATACCGGTTGGACGGGCGGGTGTTTGTGGATTGATCCGTATTCGGAGACGTTTTGGATTTTCCTTTCGAGCCGGGTGCATCCGGATGGAAAGGGGAACATTATTCCGGTGCAGACGAAGCTGGCGACGTTGGCGGCGGAGGCGATTCGGGGGTTCGATTTTTCGGATGTTCCGGGGGCGCTTCCGGCGCGGGTGGCGGATGAGGGGAATTGACGGCGTTTTTCTTTTTTTAACAGAAGGGGCGAAGGGAGCGAAGGACGGGGAGGGAAAAGGGAAGGCGGTTATTTTTTCGAGGCTTGGTTTGGATTGGGACGCATCAACATATCGAGATATGTTGATTATTGGTCTTGCGGTTCGGGAAGAATGCTCTTTTTTTTGAATGCACTATGTCTTTCATTTTTTCTTCCGAATCCGTGGGGGAGGGCCACCCGGACAAAGTCGCCGACTATATCTCGGACAGCATTTTGGATGCTTGTCTGGCGCAGGATCCGGGGAGCCGGGTCGCGTGCGAAACGATGGTGAAATCGAACCAGGT
>CAZJCL010000122.1:0-6336 GCA_964544025.1 uncultured Opitutales bacterium
TGGTGGAGGGATTGGACGATGAGGCGATGGATCGGGTGCGAGTCGCGCGATCGAGGTGGATGATCGATGAGAATACACGGGAATTTTTCGGCACGGTAAAGGCACAAATCGGAACGGAGGGGGCGTTCTGGGCGGAGTGGGGAGATGCGGTTTGGTTCGTGATGTTGAATACGGCGGAGGAAAACGGGGGCGGTTTCTCGATGCGTGTTTTTCCGGAAGCGGCGGTTCGGGAAGCGGTCGAGAATCTGGTGCGGCGGGGGACGGCAGGAGTTCCGGATTATCTGGAGGCGGTCGTTTTTCTTGGGGGCCGCTTGGTTTCGGAGGCGGAAGCGGGTGGCGAACCGCTGGTGGTGGTGAGCGGGGAATTGGCGGGTGGCGGGGCATTGGTTGGCGATTTGCGCGTGGGGCTGCATTTGGCGAATCCCGATCTGCTTTACGCGCAGCAGCGGCAACGGGCGTTTTGGTTTGGCGGGCTGATCGTGTTGGCGGCGGGAACGGCGTTGACGGGATTTGTGGGGGCGCGGCGGGCGTTTCAGCGTCAGCTGGATCTCAACGAAATGAAGAGCAATTTCGTGGCGAGCGTTTCGCATGAGTTGCGGGCGCCGATCGCGTCGGTGCGGCTTTTGGCGGAGGGATTGGAGCGGGGATCGGTGTCGGAGCCGGAAAGGCAGCGCGAGTATTTTAGGTTTATCGTGCAGGAGTGCCGGCGGTTGTCCTCGCTCATTGAAAACGTTCTCGATTTCGCGCGGATTGAGCAGGGGCGGCGGGAATACGATTTTGGGCCGACGGATATTGTCGCGCTCGCGGAGCATGCGACGGATCTGATGCGGCCAACGGCTCTGGAGCGAAAAGTGGGTCTGGAATTTCAGGTGGATCTTGAGGTTGCGTCGAGGTATCCGCAGGCCGAACTCGATGGGAAAGCGATACAGCAGGCACTTGTTAATCTGATAGATAATGCAATAAAGCATTCACCTCCGAATTCGACGGTGAATGTGAGAGTGGGGAGTCGGCAAGGGGGTGGGGTTTTGTTGTCGGTGGAGGATCGCGGCGAAGGAATTTCCCCCGATGAACATGAGCGCATTTTTGAGCGTTTTTATCGGGCCGGTTCCGAGCTTCGGCGGGAAACCCAGGGTGCGGGAATCGGGCTGAGTATTGTGAAACATATTGTGGAGGGGCATGGAGGGAGGGTTTCTTTACGAAGCAAGATCGGCGAAGGGAGTTGTTTTACGATCGAGATTCCGGTTTAACTTTTAGCGTTTCTTTCATGTGCCGTGTTTTGATTATTGAAGATGAGTTGCCGATGCGAACGGCTTTGAGCGATTGCCTGGAGGCGGAAGGTTATCGGGTGCTTGCGGCGCCTGATGGAGAGATCGGACTTCGGCGGGCGATTGCGGAGAAGCCGGACCTTGTTTTGCTCGATATCATGATGCCGCGTTTGGACGGTTTTAGCGTTTGCGCGGAATTGCGGAGGCTCGAAAACCGGATGCCGATTTTGATGCTCACCGCGAAAGGAATGGTGCGGGATCGGGTGGAGGGGCTCGATGCCGGGGCGGATGATTATCTGGTCAAACCTTTTAGCACGGAAGAACTTCTGGCGCGGGTGCGGGCGCTTTTGCGGCGGACGCGGCGGGAAAGCGTGTCGCCGGAGCGGATTTACCTTGGCGGCGTGGAAATCGATTTTGTCCGGCAAACGGCGATTCGGGAAGGGCGGAAGATTTCTCTGAGCGCGAAGGAATTCGCGATGCTTCGGCTTCTCGCGACAACGCCTGGCGAACCGGTGACACGAGAGCGTTTTCTGGATGTCGTTTGGGGATACGCGGCGTTTCCCACGACGCGAACGGTGGATAATCATATCGCCGGCTTGCGCGCGAAACTGGAACCCAGACCGAATGAGCCACGCTGGATTATCACGGTTCATGGCGTCGGTTATAAATTGGATTTACCGGAATAGATTGCAAATTCGTGACAAGTCGGACCGCCGATTGGGAGTAAACTGAACAACAGAAACTGAGAACCAAAACCACTGCTTAAAAATGAAAACGATTTTTTATATTGTTACTTTCGCTTTCGCTGTTGTGTCTGTGTGGGGAGAGACCGGAACGATCTCCGCAGTCGTGCAGGAGGGATTGTTTGAGGAGGAAGTGAATCGCGATTTCGGCGCGGCGATCGTGGCGTATGAATCGGCGATCAAGCGTTTCGATGAAGACCGGCAGGCGGCGGCCACGGCGATGTTTCGACTTGCGGAAATTTATTCTCGGTCCGAACGGACGGCGGAGGCGGAAGTGCTTTACGAGCGGGTGGTGCGCGAGTTTTACGATCAGAGGGAATTGGTTGAGCTGGCGGCTGAACGGCTCCCGGAAGGAAAAGCGGGCGCGGGGGAAACGGCGCTTGTCGGTCCGGAGGCTGAGGCGATTGAGGAATTGAAAAGAATTCTCCGCGACAGTCCGGATTTATTTTACAGCCGGAACAGGCAAAATAATAACAATACGCGTCTGCACGATGCGATCGAGAAAGGGCAGTTGAGAGTGGCGGAGTTTCTGATTGAGCATGGGCTGGATGTAAATGCTGAGAATGTGCGTGGTTCGACACCGCTGCATCTGGCTGTTGAGGAAGGATCAAAAATTGCGGTAAACTTTCTTCTGGAGAACGGCGCGGATGTCGGGCGGATGAACAATCAGGGGGAGACAGCATTGCATGTTGCCGCGAAGAGAGGATATCTCGCGATTGCGGAGATACTTTTGGAGAATTCCGCTGATGTTAATGTATCGCTTTCGGAGGGGTGGACTCCGTTACATGCGTCGGTTTCGGAGAATCATATTCGTCTGGCCCAGTTATTGATAGCCAACGGTGCGGATGTGGATGCGGTGGATGAGCTTGGACTCACTCCTTTGCACATGGCTGTCAAAAATCACGAGATTCGCATGGTTGAAATTTTGCTTCAGTCTGGCGCATACGTGAATGCGCTTCACATGCAAGGCGGTTCGCCGCTGGATTATTCAATAGCAATCGACGCAACCAAGATATCCGAAATTCTTCTTCAGCACGGAGCAAAGGAAGGGAAATATTATACCCGGGTTGTAGGAATGGGCGAGGAGGAGCGGTATATTCTTTGGGATCGTTCCGAAACGATGACTTTATCGCAGGTGCTAGCTGATATAGAAATTGATTTGGGAAAGCTGAAGTCGATTAGCATCGGGAATTCTTTTCATTCGAAGCTTGATCTAAAAAGGTATCCGCCTATTCGACCTTCTAGGATACTCATGCCTCTTAGTGCTGAATCTGAAGATATGAAGATACAAACTAGTACAGAGATTCTACTTGAGTAGCATTATATCCTGAGCTCGGAAGCTTACAATTGTTGGTAGCGATATTATCCAAGCCGTTTCTCCAGATCCACGTCGCCTTCGTGGAAGGTCCAGCGGTGGCGGGCGGCGCGGGCTTTTTCGACGTTGACGAGTGAGAGCAATATGCTGCCGAGGATGAAGTAGAGGGCGAGCGCGAGGATGGCGGGGCGGGCGGAGCCGAAGAGGGTGGTGAGGGTTCCGAAAAGGAGCGGGCCGGAGATGGCGGAGAGTTTGTTGAAGACGGAATAGAAACCGAAGAAGTTGGCGGCGGCTTCCTTGGGGATCATGCTGGCGTAGAGCGAGCGGCTGAGGGCTTGGCTGCCGCCGAGGACGAGGCCGACGAGGGCGCCGAGGAGGAAGAATCCGCGGGCGCTGCCGGTTCTCAAAAAATAAGCGAGTAAAACGGCGAGGGTCCAGATGGCCAGGGCGACGAGGATGGCTCGTTTCGTGCCGACGCGTTCGGCGAGGCGAGAGAAGAGGAGGGCGCCGAGGAAGGCGATGAATTGCACGATCAGGAAGGTGATCATGATCGCCTGCGGGGAGAGGCGGAGTTCGCCGCCGCCGTACGCGGCGGAGATGCCGATGACGGTTTGGATGCCGTCGTTGTAGAGGAGGAAGGCGACGAGGAAAAGGAGCATGCCGGGGAAGCGCGGGAGGTTTCGGAGAACGTGCCAGGTGCGGCCAGCGCCGACGCGGATGGCGGCGGGGATTTGGGAAACGGAAGCGCGGGATTCGGGGACGGTTTGAGTGTCGCGGAGGTGGCGGAAGGTGTAGCTGGCGAATCCGATCCACCAGAGTCCGGCGGAGAGGAGGGAGAGGCGGATGGCGAGAATTTGGTCGATGCCGAGTTGGGCGTGGAAGGTGATCAGGGCGAGCGCGAGGGCGAATTGGATGCCGCCGCCGATGTATCCGTAGGCGAAACCGCGTCCGGAAGTGCGGTCGACGAGTTCGGGCGGGACGATGTGGGGGAGAAAGGAATCGTAGAAGACGTTGCCGGCGGTGTAGCAGATTTGGGCGAGAACGAAGAATCCGAGCGAGAGCCAGACGGCTCCGGGTTGCGCGAAAAAGAGGAGGGAGGCGAAAAGGCTGCCGCCGGTGGCGAGGGCGACAAGGAATTGTTTGCGCAATCCGGTGTAGTCGGCAATGGCTCCGAGGAGCGGGGCGAGGAGAAAAACGACGATCGCGGCGGTGGCCATTCCGTAGGCCCAGAGCGCGGTGGGGGGAATCGCTTTGCCGAGGATGACGGCTCCTTCGGGAGCGATTTGCTGGACGAAGAAAACGGGGAGGAGCGCGGAGGCGGTGGTGACTTGGTAGCCGTTGGTGGACCAGTCGTAAAGGCACCAGGCGCGCACGTTTTTTCGATCCGCGGAAGGGGATTGCATGGGGAGGAATTGAATGGGAGCGGGAGCGGGGGAGCAAGCGCGGAGGTTTTGGGTACCGGGCGGGTTTGTTTGGTGGGCAAAAGCGGGAGAGATGGGATGTGCGGGTTGACAGCGGGGGGTGAGATTAATAGGGTCCGGTGAAGAAACTTTCGTTTTAACCCCTTGCGCACCCGAATGATGAATACGAAGTGGTTTTTGCTGTTGTCGGTTTTTTTCCTTACCCTCCTTACCCCGACGCTTTGGGCGGATGTGGATGTTTTTACGGGTCAGCGGACGGTGGCGGGGCGGGAATATGTGCTGGCGGCGTGGAATTTCAATGACGCGACCAGCTTCGAGACGTTGCGTTCGGTGAGTCATGGGAGCGGGATTTTGCTGACGAATTTTCCGGTCGAGGGATTTCCGAGCAACGCGGGATTGCGAACGTTCGCGGGGAGCGAGATCAACGCGGTGGCGGGGGACGCGGCGGGCGAGGCGCTGGCGGTGGTGAATTCGGCGAATAACGGGCGGGAAATCGTGTTTCGGGTTTCGACGCTCGGTTTCGAGGAGATTTTCGCGAGTTACGCGACGCGAGGGACGGGGACGGGGTTTCAGAATCATGTCTGGGCGTGGAGCGTGGATGGGGAGAATTTTGCGGAGATCGCGACGATTTCGGGGCGGAGGGAGAGTTCGTTTTCGTTGCAAACGGTGGATTTTTCGGGGGTGGCGGAGTTGGCGGATCGGGAGACGGTTTGGTTGCGCGTGACGTTTGACGGAGCGACGAGCGAGACGGGAAACAACCGGATCGATAACGTGCGGATTTCGGGAGTTGCGTTGGAGGGTCCGCCGGCGGATGGGGCGGGCACGGCGACTTTGGTCAACGCGAGCCTGGGAAGCCCGCTCGCCGGAACGAGGATTTTTCGGCTGAACGACCTTGTGGCGGTGGAACTGACCGTGGAGACGACAAGCGGGGCGGAGATCGAGTCGGTGGCGATGCAACTGCCGGGTAATTGGACGGGATTGGCGCGGCAAAACACCAGTTTTTCGGGAGGATTTCCGGGGGACACGCAGGTTCGGGTGAGCGGGACGAAGATCATATTTTCGGGTTTGGAAATTGGCCCGGGGCGACCGGGAACGGTTAGGGTGAGTTGGCTTGTTACGCCTTTTACGGCTCCGGAGGGTTTGGGCGTGGAAAAAGTGATCGTGGAAACGGCGCTGGCGGGAGGAGCGTTGACGGAAATCGCGGAATCGCCGGTGATTTACCACGCGATGCCGGTGGAAACGGTCCGGGAGGTGGATGCGGACGGGGTGCCGGTGGCGCTTGGGGAAATGGTGGCGGTCGAAGGAATCGCGACGGTGGCTTCCGGGGTTTTTAATCCGTCGCGTTTTTCGACGTATTTGCAGGATGAGACGGGCGGGGTGGCGGTGGATCATCCTGAGTTGTATGCCTTCGATGGCGCGATGGCGGGACAGCGGTATGTGGCGTGGGGGGAGGTTTCGTTTTACAACGGGTTAACGCAGATCGCGATGGAGGGGAGCGACGCGTTTTTCCCGATCGAGTGGCCGGGTGACGAGGTTCCGGAGCCGATGGAGAGGACGATTTCGGAGCTGTTGGCGGAGCCGGAGAAATTTGA
>CAZJCL010000122.1:6436-7954 GCA_964544025.1 uncultured Opitutales bacterium
TGCGGCCCGTTTCGTAGGCGAATGAAGAAGCCGAGGCAGGTTAACGTACAACAGCGATTTGACCCACCTTCTGCCTTACTCCTCTTATAGCCGCAGGCAGTCAACTCGCCCGCCGACTCCTCCCAGCAAAGGAAGGCGCGAAAGCTGTCGATCGACTGGTTTTGTCAAGAGTCAAGACCTGACGTCTTTTGTCCGTCTTGACGTCTTTCGTCCGTCTAAGACCTGACGTCTTTCGTCCGTCTAACGGAATTGAGACCGCCGGCTGGTTATGCCTCATTTTAGAAATGCTTTTGGGATCAATGTTTGCAGATAGAGTTTCCCATCGTGGGATCCAACAAGGAATCCGTCTCTTACAGTTGAAGGTTCACCTTCTATTTTAATACGCACGAATCCGATCGGCTTAAGTAAGGTTCCAACAGGACTATCTTTCATTTTTTCTATTTCCTCGACATCGAGCACTTCGGCTAGTGCTTCAAAATTCTGCGATGATGAAAGTCTCTTGAGATTCATCTCGATAAGTTTCTGAATGTCTTTGTGTAATCCCTCAACATAGAATAGGGCCATTGCTTCCTCGTATAAACCCTTGTTGATCGTTTGTTCAAGACGCTCAGCTAAATTTTCCCATGGCAAGGGTGTTGCCCCCTCGCCGTTCGCGGTGAGGGAGGAAAATAAAAGAGTGAGGTAAAGGAAGTGTTTTCTCATTTTAACATAACGTCGAGTGGAGACATGCGATCCAGTGGCTGCCGCTCAATACCGGGCGCGTTGAATCGCATTGTCTCCCACGATTTGTTCGCTCTTAATCTTTCGTTCGTAATAGGTGTCCCATTCGTCCTCAGACGTGACCGAAAAGCCATGCATCCGGTAGAACTTGTTCGATCTGCTGTGCTTGAGCGCTCCTAACCTGATTGGTTTCATTTTCTCTTCTGAAGACTCGATCAGGCTATTCAAGACTGCTGATCCAATTCCAGAGGATTGATGTTGGGGGCTGACGTAAAGATGATCTAGATACAACTGGTCGCTCTCTTCGGTCACAGCAAAAAAACCGACGAGAATGTTTCCCTTCATGATTTTCTTCGTCTTGCTTGGCGAGAACGAAGATCTGAAGCGTTCGATACTCCGGGTTCTATCAAATCTGCCCAGTGCTTCAAGGCTCTTCCGCATCGATTCGATTCGCAGCTCGACTAGCTCGCTGAAATCGTCCTCTGTGGCTGATTCGTATCGGAGATTCATTAAATTTCTCAGCGAACAGTATAATTAACCTAAAAATTTTTGGTTTTGGCCGGAAGGCTAAAGCCAAAAATCGGGTGGGAGGTGAAAGCGAGGATCATTGGTGGGAATTTATCTGTAGGTGCGGGTCAGTCAACGGGAAAGAGAACGAGGGCTGGGGGTTTGGCGAGATTATTTTGACCCTGCTAAAGCCAAAAATTTTTAAGATAACCCGTGTTGTTTCGGCTGACGAAAGCCAAAAGCGGATGGGGGACGGGGGGGCGCCGGTGGAGATTTGGGGCGGGTTGAGCA
>CAZJCL010000123.1:0-7883 GCA_964544025.1 uncultured Opitutales bacterium
TGGAATCCGGTGGTGTCGCTCGTTCCTCGCTCAACCACCGGCTACGAGCTTTGATCCCTGTCGGGATCTCTTTGAGGCACCGGCTTCCTTGACGGCCGAGACCGCCGCTTCAGTGGCTACAAGGTGTGACCCTGGCGGGATCGGTGAGGCAGCGGGTTCCGTTGATGGTCCGAGAGCGCCGGTTCGATGGAGTGGTGGCGGTTATCTTCGTTTTTTGGCGGGGGATTTCTTTTGGGCGGGTTTTTTGGTGGGAGGGGTTTCGTCGGCGATGCGGAAGTCGATTTGGCGTTTGAAGCGGTCGACGCGTTCGGTGACGACGGTGATTTTTTGGCCCATTTCGTAACGGGTCTTGGTCCGGCGGCCGACGAGGGCGTCGCCGGCAGGGGTGATGCTGTAGAGATCGTCGCGGAGGGTGGAGATGTGGACGAGGCCGAAGGCTTGGGAATCGAGAAGTTCGATGAACATGCCGTGGTTGCGGACTTCGGTGATGACGGCGGCGAAGCGGGTGCGGTCTTTTTTCGTCAGTTCGCGTTCGAAGAATTCGAGGAGCTTGAGTTTGACGTGTTCGCGTTCGGCTTCGGTGCTGTTTTGCTCGGTGGAGGTGAGGTGGTCGCCGAGGTGATCGAGCTGGGCCTGGGTGTAGTGACGGGTTTCCTTCGGGAGCGCTTCGGCGTCGGTGAACTTGTCGAGATAGGCTTCGAAAAGCCGGTGGACGACGAGGTCGGAATAGCGGCGGATCGGGGAGGTGAAGTGGGTGTAGTTTTTCTTGTTGAGGCCGTAGTGGCCTTTGGGGGCGGCCATGTAGCGGGCGCGTTGGAGGCTTCTCAGGAATTGGACGCGAAGGGAGTGGCTTTGCGGGTGTTCCTTGACCTTTTGGAGAACTTTTTTGATTTCGTTCCGGTTGCCGAGATTTCCGGCCATGATGCCGTGGGTGGCGAGGAATTCGCGGTATTCGTTGAGTTTGTCTTCGGTCGGTTTTTCGTGGACGCGGAAGATCGCGGGGATTTTGTTGCGGGTGAGTTCCGTGGCCACGGCTTCGTTGGCGAGGAGCATGTATTCCTCGATGAGCTGGTGGCTTTCGTCGTATTCGATGATTTCGATTCGGTCGGCGTAGCCTTGTTCGTCGACGAAGATTTTGGTTTCGGGGACGTCGAGATCGAGGCTGCCGGTATCCATGCGGCGCTTCCGGATTTTGGAGGCGATGGACCAGAGTTGGCGGACGCCGGCTTGGAGATCGCGGAGTTCGGCGTCGGAAAGGGAGTTGAGGGCGCGGCCGGTGGAGCCGGTTTGGTGGGCGGCGGGGAGGGGGACTTTGCGGATTTTTTCGAGGTCGTCTTCTTTGAGGAGGGCGAGCGCCTGTTTGTAGGTGAGGCGTTTGTTGCTGCGGATGACGCTGTTGGCGAAGGTGGTTTCGAGGAGTTTTCCTTGGGGGGAGAAGACGAAGAAAACGGATTTCGTGAGGCGGTCTTCGTCTTCGACGAGGCTGCAGAGGCCGTTGGAAAGCTTTTTCGGCAGCATCGGGATGACGGTGCCGACGAGGTAGGTGGAGTTTCCGCGGCGGCGGGCTTCCTTGTCGAGTTCGGATTCGGCCTTTACGTAGGCGCCGACATCGGCGATGTGGACGCCGATCTGGATTTCGCCGTCGGAGAGGTGTTCGACGGAAAGGGCGTCGTCGAAGTCTTTGGCGTCGTCGGGATCGATGGTGAAGGTGAAAACGTCGCGCAAGTCTTCGCGGCCTTTGAGTTCGCTTTTGCGGACTTGGGCGGGGATTTTGGCGAGTTCTTTTTCGAGGGATTCCGGGAATTCCTTATCGAAATGGAATTTGCGGAAAATGCCTTTGAGTTCGGCACCGGGTTCGTGGGTTTTGCCGAGGACTTCGATGATGTCGCCTTCGGGGTTGATGTGGCGCTGGGTCCATTCGTGGAGGCGGACGACGACTTTGTCGTTGATTTGGGGAACGGGTTGGATGCCGGCGCGGGCGGGGTCGCCGACGTAGATATCCTGAATGATTCGCGGGTCGTCGGGGATAACGTAGTGGGCGAGGCGGCTTTTCTGGAGGGAGCCGACGATTTCGGTGCGGGCGCGTTCGAGGATGCGGATGACGCGCCCGTAGGCCGATTGATTTCCGTCGCGGCGGCGGGCGGGGTAGCGGGGCGGATCTTCGAGGCGGACGACGACGCGGTCGTTATGCATGGCGACGCCGGTGTCTTCGGCGTTGATTTTGATGGGCGGGAGCTCGCTTTTTCCGTCCGTCGTTTCGGTGATGAGGAGGGCGGAACCGCTTTGTTTGAAGACGATTTTGCCGCTGACGAGGTTGGCGTCGCGCGGAATGACGAGGCGGTTTTTTTTGATGCGGACGATGGTGCCTTCCTTAAGAAGATCCTCGATGGCTTTATCGAGTTCGGCGCGTTCGTTTTTTTTGCCGCGGAGGCGACCGATGAGTTCGTCTTGTTGCAGGGGGACGTAATCCCGTTTGCTCATCAGTTGGAGAATGCGGTCGCGAAGATTCATGGACATTTGTTTGTGTTTGCTTGGCGTTGGCCGGGCAACATGATCATTTTTCATGAGAATTGTCCATGCGGCAAGCGAGTTGTTTCCGTTTATTAAAACGGGTGGGCTGGCCGATGCGGTCGGCGCGCTTGGCGCTTCGCTGGGAGAAATGGGGCACGAGGTGGCGCTGTTTCTGCCGGGATACCGGGCGGTGCTGGAGCATCCGGAAGTGGCGGGGGCGACGCGTATCCATAGTTTGGGGATCGAGATGGGGGACCGGTTTTTGCAGGGGGAGGTTTTGTGCAAGAAACTGGGCGGGAACCGGACGTTGTATCTGATCTGCCGGGATGAGTTTTTCGACCGGCGTTCTCCGTATGGGACGGGTTCGCGGGACTACGAGGATAACGGGGAGCGGTTTATTTTCTTCTCGAAGGCGATTGTGGAGGTGCTGGAGCAGATCCGGTTCAAGGCGGATATTGTGCATTGTCATGACTGGCAGACGGCGCTGGTGCCGTTGTTGTTGCGGATGGAAGAGCGGGAGCGGGGGACGTTTCTGGCGGGGAAGACGATTTTTACGATTCACAATCTGGCGTTTCAGGGGATTTATCCGATGCGGCTGTTTGGGTTGACGAATTTGCCGGACGAGTTTCGGGGGATCGACGGGCTGGAATATTACGGGCAAATCAATTTTCTGAAGGCGGGGATTTTGTTCGCGGACCGGATCAGCACGGTGAGTCCGAGTTATTGCAAAGAGATTTTGACGCCGCGATTTGGCTGCGGGCTGGAAGGGGTTTTGGCGACGAGGAAGGAGGACCTGTTTTGCCAGGTGAACGGGATCGATTACGAGGTTTGGAATCCAGAGACGGACAAATATTTGCCCGCGAAATTTTCGGCGAAGGATTTGCGGGGGAAGGCGGTTTGCCAGCGGGAATTGTTGGCGCGGCTGAATTTGAAGCCGAAAGGGAAAGGGCCGGTTTTCGGGATGGTTTGCCGGTTTACGGAGCAGAAGGGGATTCTTTTGCTGCGGGACGCGATGGAGGTTTTGATGGGGCGGGATTGCCGGTTGGCGATTTTGGGCGGCGGAAGCGCGGAGTATGAGCAGTGGGCTCGGGAGCTGGCGGAAACGTTTCGTGGGCGGGTGAGCGTTTCGGTCGGGATGGACGAAGGATTGAGTCATTTGATCGAAGCGGGATCCGATTTCTTTTTGATGCCGTCGATTTTCGAGCCGTGCGGCCTGAATCAGATGTACAGCATGCGCTATGGGACGTTGCCGCTGGCGAGCCGGGTGGGCGGTTTGGCGGATACGATTGTCGATCTGGACGAGAATCCGGAGGAGGGGACGGGTTTTCTGTTTCCGCCGACGGTGGAGGGATTGCGTGGCGGGATACGGCGGGCTTACGCGCTTTATGAGGACAAGCCGCGGATGAAGAAGGCGATCGGGCGGGCGATGAGCCGCGATTTTTCCTGGCCGAAAGCGGCGGCGGGTTATTTGCAGCTTTATGAGAGTGCGTTGTAGGGAAGGGCGGCTTGACTAGGGGAAACGAAGTTGGGAGTTTACGAGCATGAATACCCCCTCGAAGGTTTCTGTTTTTAGCGAGGCGTGCCGGAAACTGTATGCTCCAGGGCTGAGCGGGGCGACGTTTACCGAGAGGAGTTTCGGGTTTCTTCGCGGGCTGGTTTCGTCGGAGTTCATGGCTTGCGGGACGCTGGATCTGGGGACGCGGGAATTGGAACTGAAGTTCGACACGTTTCAGGCCTCGTTTGGTCCGGCGATGAGGAGGTTGGCGGAGTTGATGCCGAAGTATGCTTTGTTCCGGTGGGATCCAGGGGTGAATGAGGGGCGTCCGTTTTGCCGGAGCCAGTTTTTCAGCGACCGGCAATTTCGTGATCTCGATCTTTATCAGGATGTGTATCGGCATATTGACGCGGATAATCATTGCGCGGTTTACGTGCCGACGGTTCCGGGATCGGTGATGTTTTTTGGGTTGGAGCGGAAAGGGAGAACGGATTTTTCGGCGACGGAAATGGAGATGTTGGAACTGGGGCAGTCGCAGCTGGCGAATGCTTACAATCTCGCCCGCGCTTTCGATGATATCGGGGAGGAAGGGATTCGGGCGGATTTTCTGATGGAGCGCGGATTGACGGCCCGGGAGGCGGATGTGCTGGTGTGGATTTGCCGGGGGAAGAGCAACGCGGAAATCGGGATGCTGTTGGGGGTCGGGCTTTATACGATTAAGTCGCACGTGGCGTCGATTTTCAATAAAGCGGGAGTTTGCAACCGGCTGGCGGCGGTGATTTGGGCGCAGCGGATTTGTCGGGCGCGGCGGTTTGGCGCGACGAATCCGGCGTGCGCGGTGACGGTGCGAACGTCGGAATCGTGCGGTCCGGGCGGTGTTTGATTGAACTCGCCTGCGGAAGTTTGCAATCTGGGCGGATGTTTAAGGTTTGTCTGCTCTCTTTTCTGGCCTGTTTTGGTGCCGCGATTTCCGATGTTCAGGGTGCGGCTCCCGAAGTAAGTGCGGAGGAGTTGCCCCGGGTTCCGGCGACGCCGCCGGAGAAGGCGCTGGAAACGTTTGAGGTGAAGGCGGGGTTTCGGCTGGATTTGGTGGCGGCGGAGCCGTTGCTGGTCGATCCGGTGGCGATCGCTTTCGACGAGAACGGGCGGATGTTTGTGGTGGAGATGGTCGATTATTCGGAGCGGCGGGATGAGAGTCTCGGGCAGGTGCGGATGTTGGAGGATACGGATGGGGACGGGGTTTTCGATAAAACGACGGTTTACGCGGACGATCTGGCGTGGCCGACGGCGGTGATTTGTTATGACGGCGGGATTTTCGTCGCTTCGTCGCCGGATATTATCTGGTTCAAGGACGCGGATGGTGACGGGAAGGCGGAGGAGCGGAAGGTGGTTTTTACCGGATTCGGCACGCATGCGCCGCGGCTGAATGTGCAGTCGTTGTTGAACAACCTGACTTGGGGCGTGGATAACCGGATACACGGTGCGACGTCGCGGAACGGCGGGACGATCACGTCGCTGGCGCATCCTTCGGAGCCGCCGTTGGAGCTGCGGTCGCGGGATTTTTCGTTCGATCCGCGGACGTTGACGATTCGGGCGGAAGCGGGGGGAGGTCAGCATGGGATGAGTTTCGACGACCGGGGCGGAAAGTATGTGAGCAGCAACAGCCATCATTTGCAGGCGGTGATGTATGAGGAGCGGTACGCGGGGCGGAATCCGGCTTACACGATGCCGCGGGGATTGATCGATATCGCGGTGGATGGACCGGCGGCGGAAGTTTACCGGATAAGTCCGGATGAGCCGTGGCGGGTTATCCGGACGAAATGGCGGGTGGAAGGGACGGTGCCGGGCGTTGTCGAGGGCGGCGGGCGCGTTTCGGGATATTTTACCGGGGCGACGGGGGGAACGATTTACCGGGGGAACGCGCTGCCGACGGAGTTTTTGGGGAACGCGTTTATCGGGGACGCGGGCGGAAATCTGGTGCATCGGAAGTTGATCCGGATGAACGGGGTGGAGCCGGTGGCGGAGCGTCCGGAGGATGAGCAAAAGGTGGAGTTTATCGCGTCGCGGGATGTCTGGTTTCGTCCGGTGGATTTCGCGAACGCGCCGGATGGCGGGCTTTACATTCTGGATATGTACCGCGAAACGATCGAGCATCCGTGGTCGATTCCGGAGACGATCAAGAAGCATTTGGATTTGAACAGCGGGAACGATCGGGGCCGGATTTACCGGGTGGTGCCGGAGGGTTTCGAGCAGCCGGCGCCGGTGCGGCTGGCGGAGGCGACGATCGCGGAATTGGTGGAAACGCTGGCGCATCCTAACGGTTGGCATCGGGACACGGCGGCGAGGTTGCTTTCGGAACGTCGGGACCGGGAGGCGGTTCCGTTGTTGAATGCGTTGTTGCGGGAATCGGAATCGGGGACCGGGCGGATGCACGCGTTGTATGCGTTGCGAAGTTTGGAGGGGCTGGACGTGGAGCATTTGTTGGCGGCGATGGAGGATCCGGACGAGCGGGTGAGGCAGCACGCGGTGCGGCTGGCGGAGGAATTTCCGGAGAACGCGGCGTTGGCGGAAAAGGCGATGACGCTGGCGGGAGATTCGTCGGCGCATGTGCGGTATCAGTTGGCTTTTACGTTGGGGGAAATTTCGCATCCGGAGCGGACGCGGGCGCTGGCGAAATTGGCGGCGTCGGATGGCGGGGATAAATGGATACGGGCGGCGATTTTGAGTTCGCTGGCGAAAGGGGCGGCGGAGGTTTTCGAGATTGTGGCGGCGGAAATCGCTCCGGGGGAAATCGCGGGGAATCGGTTTCTGTCGGATTTGATCGGGGTGATCGCGACGCGGAACGAGCCGGCGGATGTTTCGCGGGTGGTGGCGTTTTTGGGGAAACTGCCGCCGGAGGTTTCGATCGGTTTGGCGCGTGCGTTGGGGGAAGGTTTGGCGCAAGCGGGAGGTTCGTTGGCGGAGGCGGACGACGATGGGGCGCTGGAGTCGCTGCTCGCGCCGGCGAAGGAAATCGCGGTGAACGGGAAAGCGACGGCGGAATCGCGGAAGCAGGCGATCGAGTTGCTGGGTTTTACCAGTTTTGAGACATCGGGAGCGGTGTTGCGGGAATTGACGCGTTCGACGCAACCGCGGGAGATTCAGTTAGCGGCGTTGCAGGCGTTGGACCGGTTTGAGGACCCGGGAGTGGCGGCGTCGGTTTTGGAGCAATGGCAGTCGTTTTCGCCGCGGTTGCGGGGGGAGGCGTTGACGATTTTGTTGAAACGGACGGAGCGGACGGAAGCTTTGCTGGAGGCGATTCGGTCCGGCAAGATCGCGGCGGCGGAGATTCCGGCGGCGCAGGCGGTGGAGTTGCGGGAGCATCAGGAGCCGACGATCCGGGAAGCGGCGGGGAAGCTTTTTGGCGGTCCGACATCGGAGACGCGGGGGGAGGCGATCGCGGCGTTTCGGCCGTCGCTGGAGTTGGTGGGGAATGTGGACCGGGGGCGGGCGCATTACCGGACGAGTTGCGCGGCGTGTCATCGGTCGGGAAGCGATGGATACGCGGTGGGTCCGGATTTGGCGGCGTTGAAAACGGCGGGGAAGGAGAGTTTGCTGGCGAACATCATCGATCCGAATCGCGAAGTGGCGCCGGGATTTGTGGTGTATCATGTGGAGACGAAGGACGGCGCCAATCACTACGGAATGGTGGTGAACGAGACGGCGCAGGCGATCACGTTGCGGCAGATTTTCGGAAAGGAAATCACGCTGCGTCGCGACCGGATCGCGAAGATGCAGAGCCAGGGCCGCTCGATCATGCCGGAGGGTTTGGAGAACGGGATGAGCAATCAGGATATGGCGGATTTGCTGGAGTTCATTTTGACGGCGGATCAGTGAG
>CAZJCL010000124.1:0-4364 GCA_964544025.1 uncultured Opitutales bacterium
CAATACGGCCTGGCGGAGAATCTTTCGGTGATTTACTCAGTGGCCGTCCAGGACGACGGGCGGATGATTGTTGGTGGAAGCTTCAGGATTGGATGGACGATTCGATCCTGCTTGGCCCGTCTCCATGAAAACGGCGGGCTGGACAGCAGCTTCTTCCCCTTCGGAAGCAGTTCGGCGCCCGGAGGGCCGGTCCACGCTGTGGCATTGGAAGAGGATGGCAAGGTACTGATCGCCGGCGAATTTACTATGGTCAGCAGCAGCGATTCGCGAGCGCGACTCGCTCGCCTGTCGCCCAATGGCTATGCGGATCCGGGCTTCGACAATGGATCGCTGGGAGCAAATAAGGATGTGCAGGCTCTTGTGCTGCAAAGCGATGGCAAGATTCTCGTTGGCGGAGGATTCACGCGAATTAACGATGTTGCACAGAATCACATTGCTCGTCTGCATCCCGACGGAACCGTAGATCTCTCTTTTGGCGAAGGTCTGTCCGCTGCCAACGGCTGGGTGTATTCGGTGCTGGTGCAACCGGATGGCAAGATCCTCCTCGCGGGTAGTTTCACCAGTGTTCATGGTGTGGCTCATTCGAGAATCGCCCGCCTTCACGCCGATGGAACATTGGATGTCTCCTTTGGCGAAGGGGTGAACTTTTCTCCCTCACATTCGTCGATTCACGCTATGGCTCTTCAAGAAGACGGCCGCATTCTCGTCGCCGGCAGCTTCACAAGTGTCAGCGGTGTGCCCCGGGGGAGGGTCGCGCGTCTGAATCAGAATGGGACCCTTGACCGGACCTTCGGTGAGAATCTTCTTGGCGTGGAGGGTGACGCGTGGATACGGCTCCACGCGATCGCGGTTCAAAATGATGGCAAGATTCTCATCGGCGGCAATTTTCTGAGTGTCAACGGAGAACCTAGGAGTCACCTCGCCCGCTTGAATGAGGATGGAACGGTGGACCGGTCCTTTGCCGAAGGGCTTTCTGGCCCAAACAATACCGTCCATGCGATCGCGCTTTCGGGCGAAGCCGGGATTTTAATCGGCGGAAGGTTCAGCGAAGTAAATGAACAATCTCGCGGCGGCCTCGCCCGGTTGCATGCGGACGGAACCGTGGACCTGGCGTTTCCCGGCAACTCGGGTGCCGTCAACGCTGTTGCGCAACGGTCGGATGGAACGATTTTTACTGGTTATTCCAAGCTCCAGCAAATTTTCTCCAATGGCACCGTCGATCCGCGATTTGGAACGTTGGCCGGACCGGATTTCTCGATATCGGCGATCGCCGTCCAAACCGACGGAAGAATCCTCCTGGGAGGAAACTTTAGCATGGTGAACCAGTTGCCGCGTGGACGAATTGTCCGCCTTCTTGGCAGTCCCTCGCCGGAAGCGCCATCCGAGATACTGTTGAGCCAGACCAGCATCATCGAAAATCAATCCGCGGGAACCGCGGCGGGATTTTTTACCGCGCTTGATTCCGATCCCGGCGATACGCACACCTTCACTCTCGTGGGCGGAGCGGGAGATGACGATAACGCGGCGTTTGCGATCGACGGCGATGTGCTGAAAATCGCGGCCCCCCTCGATGCCGAGCCTCGGAACACCCGCAGCATTCGTGTGCGCGCGACCGATAGACACGGATTTTTCGTTGAGACCAGTTTTCACCTTGTGATTGAACCAGACGCTTATCGAGGGTGGGCAAAGTCACTGCCCGAAAGTGCGCGCGCTGCCGATGACGACCCCGGCGGCTTCGGAATCCCGAACCTTTTGCGGTATGCCCTCGACATGAATGGATTGCGGCCAGAGAGGGAAAAGCTGCCGCAGATTGGGCGAGTATCAGTTACCAGCGAATCAGGTCCGTTACCAACCCTTACTGATGATGTTCATTTGACCCTCACCTACACCCGCCGCACGGACGATCCAGCGCTAATTTATAGCGTTGAAGCATCTGGTGACTTTTCAAATTGGCTAGCGGTGCACGGCGACGAAGAGGTCGTCGGCGATGCGAATGGCGAAACCGAGAGAGTGACTATAATCGATCCTGAGCCGGTAAGCGGGAATGCCAAACGATTCCTCCGGGTTCGTGTCGAAAGATAAATTCGCGTCCGCTCTCAAGAGCCACATGTCGGAGCGGCGTCGTTGTTGAAGAAATTACAGTGCAGGCACCGGGCCGTCTGAAGGCGGAACTACGAACTTTGGGCGGGAATAATTTGAGGCGGGAGCATCCAAGCTACGGACCAGCGGCGGAATTGGCCGCGGGTGCCGGTGAAGTGGGGGCGGTTTTCCAGGCAGAGGCAGGTGGCGGTTTCCATCTGGAACGCTTCGGCTTCGGAGTCGCCGAGGATGAGGAGGGAGGCGAGGCGGGTGAGGTGGGGGTTGTGGCCTATTAACGCGAGGGAGGAGGTTGGGGAGATTTGGTTTTCGATTTCGGTGACGATTTGGGCGGGGTCGTCGTCGGGGGTGAGATTGTCGTTTGATTCGATTTTTGGCGACCAGGCGGCGGATTTGAGGAGTGTTTCGGTGGTTTGGCGGGCGCGGACGAGGGGGCTGTGCCAGAGGAGGTCGGGCGGCGCGATGTTTTGGTTGCGGAGGAAGCGGCCGAGCGCTTCGGCTTGCGCGCGGCCGTGGGGGCTGAGTTCGCGGGAGAAGTCGTCGCTGCCGGGGAGGGCTTGCGCGTGGCGGATGATCCAGAGTCGGGTCATGGCATGCCTGGCATGGCGGGAGCTTGCATGGCCTGGAAATCGGCGGGCGGTTGGAAGAGGGAGTCGGGGAGTTCCTGTTTTTCGATTTCTTCGACGCGGATTTCGAGGGTGCGTTGGCCGTTTCGGGATTCGATGATTTGGAGCGGGAAAAATTCTCCTTTGGCCCAAGGCGCGTCGGCGGCACCGGGTTTTTGACCGGGAAGCTGAAGGGCGCCGAGGCGGCCGAGTTCTTCGGTGGCCCACATCTCGTAGTCGGCGCCGTTGTGTTGCATGGTGTATTTGCGGGCTTTGTAACCGAGGATTTCGCGGGTTTCGTTTTGGGGTTCGGGTTTGGGGGAATTTTCGGAGGTATCGCCGAGATTGGGGATCGGCATGGTCATATACATTTTCTGGGCCGGCATGAGGACGAAGATTTGTTTGTTTTTCATGTCCATGATCATGCTTCCTCCGGCGGCGGACATTTCTTTGGGGTCGATCCGCATGCGTTCGCCTTTGATGAAGTATTCGATGTTTTGAGACTGGTCGCCTTGCTTGAGGCTCATTTTGACGCGGCCTTGGAATTCTTCGGGGGCGGCGGAGGCGGTGAGGGCGAAGAGGAGGGCGGACAGAAAGGCGGCTGCGGTTTTTAGTTGGGTGATCTTCATAGGCGGGAATTGTAGCGCGGAAGTTTTCCGGAGGCAAACCGGATTGCGGAGGTTGTGAAGGTGCGGGCGCGGCGGGTCGATGAAGTCGATGAAGCTCGGGCTTCATCGCTACGGGCTTTGTTGGTTAAGGGAGGGGGATTTCGCGGTTTTGTTGGGAGGATTCGTAGATGGCTTCGAGGATGGAGATGACGCGGAGGCTGTCGGTCCAGGGGATGGGGCTGGGGAGGTTGTGGCGGATGCAGTGGACGAAGGCGAAGATTTCCTCGGTGTGCGGGGGCATGAGTCCGGTGGCGGGGCGGATAACGGAATCGACGAGGGTGCGGTTGACGGCGGTTTGGAATTCGCCGCTGGGCCAGTGGACGCTGCCGTTTTTTCCGAAGAGATGGGCGCTGAAGTCCTCGTCTTCTTTTTGGTGCTGGAGCCAGGAGGCTTCGAGGATGAGGGTGGCGCCGTTTTCGAAATGAACGAATCCGGAGGCGAAATCTTCGACGTTCATGGCGTCGCGATTCCATTCGCCCCAGGCACCGGGGATTTCCCAGCCTTTGGCGAAATTGGTCGTGGCGCGGCCGGAAACGCGGACCGGTTTCGGGAAGTTCATGAGCCAGAGTCCGAGGTCGAGGGCGTGGACGCCGATGTCCATGCAGGGGCCGCCGCCGCTGAGTTTGGCGTCGATGAAGCCGAGGGTGGAGGGCATCCAGTTGCGGCGGACGGCGTGGATGCGGGCGTGGTAGACGTGGCCGAGATCCTGTTTTTGGAGGAATTGTTTGATGGCGACGGCGGCGGGGGTGTAGCGCATGCTTTGGCCGACCATGAGGAGTCCGGGGGATTGGGCGGCGGTTTCGCCGATTTCGCGGATGGAGGCGGAGGTGGTGGCGAGGGGTTTTTCGCAGAGGACGTGTTTTCCGGCGCGGAGGGCGGCGAGGACGATCGGAGTGTGGAAGGTGTTGGGGGTGGCGACGTCGATGATGTCGATTTCGGGATCGGCGATGAGTTCTTGGTAGTCGGTGTAGGTTTTGGGGACGTTGAAGTCGCG
>CAZJCL010000124.1:4464-7789 GCA_964544025.1 uncultured Opitutales bacterium
TCGCGGAGGGTGCGCCAGTGGTGGAGGCGGTCGGCGATGCGTTTTTCCATGCCGGTTTCTTTGGGGGTGTAGAGGGTGAGGGGATTTTCGAGGTAGTGTTGGCCGGAGATGTTTTCGGGGAAATCGTGGCTGTAGAGGTAGTCTTTGCCGTGACCGGCGGTTTTTCCGGAGGTGCTGTGGGAATCGCGGAGGAAGAGGGGGACGCGTTGGACGGGTTTGGATTTGATTTCGCGTTTCGCGGCTCCGAGGGCGGCGGTGGAGGAATTGCTTTTGGGGGCGGTCGCCATGTAGATCGTGGCGTGGGCGAGGGTGAGTTCGCATTCGGGGAGGCCGACGAAATCGCAGGCTTGGTGGGCGGCGACGGCGAGCGGGAGGGCGAGGGGATCGGCGAGGCCGACGTCTTCGGAGGCGAAGATGACGAGGCGGCGGGCGAGGAAACGGGGGTCTTCTCCGCCGGCGAGCATTTTTGCCAGCCAATAGAGGGCGGCGTCGGGGTCGGAGCCGCGCATGCTTTTGATGAAGGCGGAAATGGTGTCGTAGTGTTCGTCTTCGTCGGCGTCGTAGCGGATTTGGCGTTCGGCGGCGAAAGCGCGGAGGTGGTCGGCGGCGATTTCGGTGTTTTCCGGGAGGCTGGAAACGACGACTTCGAGGGCGTTGAGGGCGCGGCGGAGATCGCCGTCGCAGAGGCGGGCGAGATCGGCGAGGATTTCGGGAGTGGCGGTGGAGCCGGATTTTCCGAGACCGCGTTCGGGGTCGGCGAGGGCGCGGGCGAGGGCGGTGGCGACTTCTTCGAAGGGGAGCGGTTCGAGGCGGAAGAGGTGGCTGCGGCTGACGAGCGGGGCGATGATGTAGAAGCCGGGGTTGTGGGTGGTGGCGCCGATGAGGCGGATGTAGCCTTCTTCGACGTCGGGGAGGAGGAGGTCTTGTTGGGCTTTGTTGAAGCGGTGGATTTCGTCGATGAAGAGGATGGTTTTGAGGTCGGGGCGGGAGCGGGCGGTTTGGAGGATTTGGCGGAGTTCGGCGACGTTGGATTGGACGGCGTTGACGCGGACGAAATGGGCGTTGGTTTCGCGGGCGATGACTTCGGCGAGACTGGTTTTGCCGCAGCCGGGAGGACCGTAAAAAAGGAGGCTGCCGAATTTTCCGGTTTGGATCAGTTTTCGGAGCAGGCTGCCGTCGTGGAGGAGGTGGCGCTGGCCGATGATTTCGTCGAGGCTTTGCGGACGCATCCGGGCGGCGAGCGGCCGGTGGGCGGCGGGGGGAGACGGTTTGGCGCGCGGGGGCGGCGGATTGGCGGAGGCGTCGCCGGAGAAGAGATCGAACTGGTCGCCGGCGCTCAACTCAGGAGAGGAAGGAGCAGATGTATTGGAAATCTCCCTCGGCGATTTCGATTTCGAAGCTGGAATCTCCGGGGACTTCGAAGGCGGTGCCGGGGGCGTAGTCGCGCCAGTCGTTTTCGCCCTGGAGTTTCACGCGGCAGTTTCCGGAAACGACTTCCATGCGCTCGGGTTGGCCGGTGCCGAAGTTGTAGCTGCCGGGGAACATGACGCCGAGGGTTTTGCGGGAGCCGTCGGGGAAGACGATGGCGTGGCTGACGACTTTGCCGTCGTAATAGACGTTGGCTTTGGCGATGGCGGTGACGTTGGTGAATTCGGCGGGAACGGACATTTTGAAATTTGGTTCGTTTGTTTGTTTTTGAAGAAACAACGGGTTGAGCGGGTTCGCAAGTTTGAAGAAGGGGCGGGGTGGCGTGGTTTGGATTTATGGTTTGGGGCGGCGGGTGCAAAAGGATTGATGTTGTCGCGGGATGCGGATGGAGTTTTGGGCGGCGTTTGAACCCGAAAACCGAAAGTCCCGATGAGAAAGAAAATGATTTTGCTGTGTCCGATCCTGATGCTTGGTCTGGTTGGAAGTCCGGGCCGAGCGGCTGACATTGAGCCTGAGTTCCGGGAGGAAATCGCGAAGCTGGCGGCTCAGCCGAAGATTGAGCGGGCGTTTTCCATTATCGAGGAATCGGACGAGCGGGCGCTGGAGGATTTGATTACGATCACGGAAATTCCCGCGCCTCCGTTCGGGGAAGAGAAACGGGCGAAGGCTTTTAAAGAGATGCTGGTCGAGGCGGGGTTGGAGGATGTTTCGATCGATGAGGTTGGGAACGTCATCGGCGTGCGGCCGGGGACGGTGGGTGACCGGGTTTTGGTGTTGTCGGCGCATCTGGATACCGTTTTTCCGGAAGAAACCGATGTGACGGTTCGCCGGGTGGGCGAGCGTCTTTACGCGCCGGGGATCGGTGACGATTCGCGGGGTTTAGTGGTGGTGTTGATGGTTTTGCGGGCGATGAACCAGGCGAATATCCAGACGGAGGACGATGTTTGGTTTGTGGGGACGGTCGGGGAAGAAGGTTTGGGGGATTTGCGCGGGGTGAAACATCTGTTTCGGGAAGGAGCGCCGAAGATCGACGCGTTTATCACGATCGACGGCGGCGGGGAAACGGGGATCGCGAACGCGGCGCTGGGATCTTTTCGTTACCGGGTTTCGTTTTCGGGGCCGGGCGGACATTCGTGGGCGGCTTTTGGGACGGCGAATCCGGCGCACGCTTTGGGGCGGGCGATTTATTATTTTGAAGAAGCGGCTTCTGCATTCGTCGGGGATGGGCCGAGGACGTCGTTCAATGTGGGCCGGATCGGCGGGGGCACTTCGATCAATTCGGTTCCGTTTGAGAATTGGATGGAGATTGATGTTCGATCGGTGGAGCAGGGCCGGTTGGTGGAAATGGATTCGCTGCTGCGTGCGGCGGTGCAGCGGGCGTTGGAGGAGGCGAATGAGAAGCGTGACCGGGGCGACGCGCTCACAGCGAACGTGGAGAAAATCGGGGATCGTCCTTCGGGGGAGACGGCGGCTTCGACTCCGTTGGTGCAGCGGACGATGGCGGCGGTTTCGTATGTGGGGTTTGAGCCGAGGTTGGCGAGTTCATCCACGGATGCGAACGTCCCGATCTCAATGGGGATTCCGGCGGTGCGGATTGGTCGGGGCGGGCGGGGTGGCGGCGCGCATTCGCTCGATGAATGGTGGATGAACGAGAACGCGCATCTTTCCATTCAGCGGACGCTTTTGATTACGGTGGCGGAAGCGGGTTTTGTGGAGGGCGAATAGCGTTTGGGGATTTTTAACCACGGAATACACGGAATACACGGAAGGCTTGGGCTCTGGAGGTTTTAACCACGGATGGCTTAGCGCGGCGTAGCGGCAACCAAACTATGAGGCACTGGATCTTAACCACGACGGAGCGGTAGCGGAGATGGCGAAGCAATGGACACGAATTCAC
>CAZJCL010000125.1:0-1877 GCA_964544025.1 uncultured Opitutales bacterium
TAAATGAAGGTTGGCGGGGGGATCATTTCGAGGCGGAGGTCCGGCGAAAAGGCGGGCAATCGACCACCGCGAAATGCCATTCACATCACCGAAACTTCCCCCGATCAAGGCCATGTCATCCTCCAGACCGATCGAGCTTACGCGTCTGTCGATACCAGCCAAACCGAGCCCAAAAGTCAGCTCAGTGGTTCCGTCGGGATTGAGACGAGCGATGCCGCTACGGTTCACCCCATTGATGACGCGAAATGCTCCTCCAAGCAGGATTCTGCCATCGCGTTGTACCGCGATGGTGTTGACGACTTGGTCGGCACCAGTCAATCCGTCACCGAACTTTGCGTCCAGAGTGCCGTCCGGATGGAGGCGTGCAACGTTGTTTCGACTGAAGCCATTGACGGTCGAAAAGAATCCGCCGACCAATATTTTGCCGTCATCTTGCACCGTGATAGCTCTGACATGCGGGATGTTGATTCCAGGTGCGCCGAATATAACGCTGCCAAACGTCTCATCCAAAGATCCATCCGGATTCAATCGAGCCAGTTTGTCGGCTCCGGAATCATTAACAGTCGTAAAATGTCCTCCGATGAGAATCTTTCCATCAGGCTGCTCCGCGACACTGAGAACAGCGCCGTTCGTCCCCGCAAGATCCTGTCCAAAAGAAGTGTCTAGGGTTCCATCCGGATGAAGTCTGGCAATCCCGGAACGGGGTTCGTTCTGAATCGCGCTGAAAGTACCTCCAATGAGGATTTTCCCGCTCGTCTGTACAACGATGTTGCGAACCGCCGCACCGAACGTACCGTAAGTCACCGCGCCAGCGTTAAAACCCGAGTCCGGCGCTCCATCGGCTGTCAGCCTTGCGATCGCACCTTGAGGTCGGCCCTGGGAATCCCACCGCGTCCCTCCCACGATAATCTTATCCTCCTCCTGCACTGCGACTGAATATATCTGAGCGTTCCCTCCAGGTTCCAGAAATGAAGGATCAAGGCGCCCCTCGGAATCGATTCGAACAATGTGTCGGCTGCCGTAAAAATCCCCCGCCACGATCCAGCGACCATTGCTTTGAGGCGCAAAAGAATGCACATCTCCACTCCCCGTTTCACGGCTATCATGAGAAAGATCCACTTGGCCCGGCCAACCTGCGGTCGCTGCGGGTGCAAATCCAAAAACCGAGACGGTGAGAAGGATGCTAATTCGGCGAAAAAGCGGGTCATACTGCGGTTGTACACGTGAGGTAATCATAAGACCATTTCAAAACGTCAGTCCTAGAATTTGGGAACGAAGCAAAAGTAAAGGTACTAGAGATTGGCAACTCTCAACAAGTGTTAGTCAAATTCCGCCTACAAACAAGACACATCTTTCGTTCTACTTTCGAAGCGCTTCGCCAAACGACTCTAACGTTCGCCTCAAGGCAGAATGGCAGCACTTCCAACCGGAAGGAGGATGACACCGCCGCTTAAGGCTCAACTCCCTTTCCGCTAAAGACTTCGGGCACAAGAGGCTGCACAATTCCAACAATTAGAGCAAATGAAATCTTGCCCTTGTTCGAAAACTGGATACGCAATCAATTCGTTCGCTTGATTACCCGAGCGCTGATTTTCGCGGAGATAATCGCCGAAACTTTCACAACAGAACCCAAACCATAAATACCTTATGAAATTCCCCAGATGTACGTTGATTCGTTCCTGGATCACCGCCGCCGCGCTAGCCGCGGCTCTACCGTTCGCCGCACAGGCCCGGTGGGCACTGATCGATAACTTTGACAGCTACCCGCCCAATACGGTCAGCAATACCGATTCCGACTGGACCGCCCATCGCGGCACAGGAGCCCACTCGTTCCAGTCCGAGGACGGCAATGCCTACCTCGGATTCGGCTTCGCGGG
>CAZJCL010000125.1:1977-3725 GCA_964544025.1 uncultured Opitutales bacterium
TCGGACGGACTGTCGGACGGCGAAGACTTTTTGCGCAATGCACCTTCGGAGTGGGAGCTCCAGCCGGAATCGCTGCGCCTCACGCCGGGGAGCGCGGACCTTCACACGTCGCTGGCCATGGTGAATGCGATCAACTTTTCTCCGAACAAGGATTTCGGGTTGCGGGCGAAAGTGAAGTTAACAGCGCTCGGCGCGGGAACGGCGGAAAACGCGGTGGGAGTGGCTTTCCTCGGTTCGGCGGCTCCCGGCGAAGAGGGCAACTGGTATTTTGCGCGGTGGGTTCCGAACGGTCCTTCCGGAAGCCGACTGCAGATCGTCAACGGAGCCGACGGGAGCGTCTGGACGGACGTCGAGTGGACCGGGCGTCCCGCGTCGGAAGGGATCGGTTCGCTCTACACCTTCATCGTGCTCGGGCGCTACCAGTCCGGTTCGATGGAAGTCACCTTCAAGCTGATCGATGAGGATGGTCATTCGGCGAGCGCGGCGACTTGGCTTTCACCTTCCTCCCCCGCGAACTGGTTCGGATTGGGCGCGCAGCATGCTTCGGGTCAAAATCCTGTCTGGGACTTCGTTGATTTCGCGCTGACCGATCCCGCCGCGGTCGATTACGCCGATCTTCATGCACCGTTCTCCCTCTCCTTCGAGTCGGGCACGGCCAATACGATCGGGCAACTGCTTCTGCGCACCGACGCCGCCGCGTTCGACCTCAATTCGTGGGATGGTCTTCGCTATCAATCAGCCGGGGCCTCACGTTCCGCGGCTGCGGTTGCCGTTTTGGCCAACTACGAGCCATTCCAGGATTTTACCGTCGAAGCGGAAGCAACGATCGGATCGATCAAGGAAGCCGGAGCGAATCGGACCGGACTGGTCGTTCTCGGCGGGCCGCACTTGCCGGGCGAAGCGCCGTTTGACCTCGAAGCCGACACCGGCTTCTACTCGTTGCTCTGGCAACCAGCCGCCGACTCCGACGGGGCCACCGTATCGCTGATCCAGATCCGCGAAGGATTTTACGGAACGGTGCTGGCCGAAGCCGCATGGGGAGGTGCCTTCCCAAATCCCGATAACTCTTGGTCGGGTGGATACGACAATCGCTACAAGTTCACAGCCGAAGGCGTCTACAACAGCGTCGGTGACCTCGAACTCAGCTTCACGTTGAGCGATAGCGCCGAAGAAGGCACCGGTCACAGCCAAACGATAAGCACGGTCATCCTCGGAGCGAACGCCGGAAACCTTTTCGGATTCGGCGGCCGTCTGGCCGATGATACGGCTGGAACAACATTCTTTAACTATCGCTCGTTTGCGGTGACGCTCGGGGAAGCGCCCGGCGAAGTGACCCCCGACCCGGTGATCAGCTGGCCGTTTGCGTATGACTTCGGTGCCGCCGAGGGACTCGACGACGCATCGGATTTCCTCCTGACCGAGGAAGAAGATTGGACGCTCGAGGCGGAATCGCTCCGTCTGACCGCGACCAACGCCGATTACGCGAATGCGCTCGCACTGACGCGGGTGGGAAATTTCGAACCCGGCACGGACTTCTTCCTCCGCACGCGGTTCACCCTGGAGCAATTTGCCGCGGAGGACCCGGACAACCGGGTGTCGGTCGTTCTGTTCGGCGAAACAGATCCGGATGCGTTCAATCTCGCGGATGATTCGACCTACTACACCGTTCAGTTTGTTCCGGCCAGCGCGGAAGGCGGCAGTCTGGTTGTTCGCCAGGGAATGAACGGCGCGGAGATTGCTCGCGTCGA
>CAZJCL010000125.1:3825-7772 GCA_964544025.1 uncultured Opitutales bacterium
GACCACGTCGTGACAGGCGTTCCAGTCGAAATCCACGCGACCGTGGGACGGAATGACGGAGATACGGCGAATGCCAACACCGTCGCTCGTAAGAACGTCGCCGATCCGGAAACGGGAGAGCCGCGCCTTCCCGGCCCAGTCAGTACCCAAACAGAGTTCTCTTTCGAGAGACCGGCCGACGTGTGGCTCGGGACAGGAGGGAGTTCACCGCACATGCGGATGTACACCGGGTTCCTGTTCTTCCGCCTTCCGGAGCTGGGAGACGGGGAATGGATCGACTACGCGGAGCTGTCGTTGGTCCGGATGGATCCGGCGCGGGCCACCGGATCCGGCAACGTCGACGTTTATGGCTTCGGCTTCGCACCGGCGACGACTCTATCGGCCGACTGGTGGTATGCGGGACCGGATGACGAGACTGAAGGAGTTGTGAAACTGCAGGACAACTTCCTGATCAGCGGAGACACTACGACAAGCGGCAGGATCGCTATGAGCGTCGCCGGACAGATGTCGCTGACGCAGTTCCTCCAAACGTTATATGCGAATGGAGCGCAAGCAGGAGATTATGCGATCGTCCGACTCTCCTACGATAGCGACGAAAATCCGAATTCCGGGGGCGTAAGACGTTATGCCTTCCAAGGGGCCGGAGCGTCCCCAGGAGCTAACGACCCGATCCTCACGATGTATGTCGGCGGCCGAACGGAAAGCGGCGCGACCTTCACGGACTGGCAGGCGGAAAACTTCGGGCCGGACGAGCTGCTCGATCCGTCGGTGAGCGGAGCCGATGCGACACCCGCCGGCGACGGAGTTCCAAACCTGTTGAAATACGCGATGGATCTCGAAGCAAAAGTTCCGTTCAACGGCAGCGACCTGCTTGCTCCCGCGATGGCGGACGGCTCGCTGACACTGACCTATCTAGAGCGGACTGATGTCAGCGACATCGAATACATCGTAGAGCTGTCGGGCGACCTGAGTGACTGGGTCCGCGGCTCAGCGCATGTCGAAGAAGTCAGTCGCACGGATGAAGGCGAAAACCTCCAACGGGTGACGGTGAAGGCAAATCTCGCACCAGACGCAGGCCGAGCGTTCCTCCAACTGCGAATCCGCCAGCTCTAATCCAAATCACAAATAACAACGGCCGCCTTCCGTCCACCGGACAGAAGGCGGCTTTTTTTATGGAGAGATTGGAAGCCCAACCCAGACCCTGCGGTTTCGAATGATATCAATCAATTAAAACACCTCCGGATCATCTGTGCCCATCTGTGCCATCTGTGGTCCCATCCCGCAGAGCCAAAGGTCCGTGCTCAGCGGTGAATCCTTACTGCTTTCCCCAAACTAAAACGTATACCCCACCGACGTAATCAACCGCTGGTCATCCTTCGAAACGCCCGGCCGCGTATCATTTTCGTAAAGATACTGATACCGCACACTCAGGCTGATGTTGTTCCGCAACGTCCCGATGACTCCCGCGTTGAAACGGATGATAAACTTATCCCCCTCCGACGGATCGACCAGAAAATTGAAATCCTGCTCGAACCGGTACTGCGGATTAAACCGCCACGTCAAATCCTGGAAAACGCTCGCCAGATAGTTCCAGCGATCGTCCAATCCCCGCTCATCCGTATATTGAATCGTCAATCCCGGAACAACCGAACCCTCGGCCGTTTCCGATTGCAAAAACCGGTAACCAACACCGACGTTCTGCTCCACCCTGTTCCGAACCTCCCGTATCCGGTCCGCCTCGTAACGCGTCAAACTCTGCGAGAACCACCGGTCCGACATCGCCTCCCGCCACCGAAAGCTCCCTAGATAACGATGCGTGTTCTTCTCGCCGTTCGCCTGCCCGTATAAAAACTCGCCGATCGCCTGATAATCGCTCCCGCCCTCCTTCCGGTTCGCCTGTCCCCGCACGCTCAGCTCATTCTTCTCCGCCCGCCCCGATTGCCAAGTATAGCCAAGATCGAAACGTCCCGTCCAGGGCGGACGCGGCAACGGCGTCGCCTCGATCGCCTCTTCCACAATCTCCGCCACAGTTTCCGGCTCCGGCTCCGCCTCGGGCTCCAGTTCCGGCACCACAACTTCCGCGACTTCCTCCACCGGTTCGCGAATAACGGAGGCCTCGTCCACCGGCACCTCGATCTCCCCCAAAACGTCCGCCGCAAAACGAAAAACGCCCTCGCCTTCCGCGATCAATTTACCGGACAGCCGGTCTCCATTCGGAAAAACCAGCACGTCTTTCGCCCACGCGCTTCCCGCTCCAATTCCCAACACCAAAGCGGAAATCAGCGAGGTGAAACGTTTCATAAACCAAATCAAACCGCCGCCGACGCCCGCGGTTCGTAATGCAGACTCGCCCCTTCCGGAAAATCCAGATCCGCCCACGCTCCCGCATCCAACAGCACGCCGTTATCCGGAATCTTCGCCAACGAAAGTCCGTTCAAAACCGCCACTTCCGCGTTCATCCGCTTCCAAACTTCGGCCGTCGTCGCCACCGTTTCTCCGGTCAATTTCCCCAAAATCCCGCCCAAAACCGCGACATCCGCCTGCACCCCGTGCGGACCCGGAACCGCCGCTTCGAAGCTCTGCAACCGGAAATTCTGGTTCACAAAACTTCCTTCTTTTTCAAAAACCGTCAGCGAAGGAATCGCCACCGCCGCCGCCTCGCTCGTCGCGTTCGCGTGCGATCCGACATAAACGATCTTCACTTTCCGCAATTGCTCCGCCGTCAATCCCGCCGCCGCCAAATCCTCGCGAACCGCCAAAATTGTATCCACCCGGCCCGCGTCGATCGCCGCGCCAAGTCCGTCGAGTTTCGCTTTCGGCAACTCCGAAATCAGTCCCGTCACCAGCGCGCCTCGCGTATTCGGCGTCCGGTCCGCGGAAATCAACAATCCGTCCCCTTCGCCCAGATGCGCCACCAGATCGACCGAAACCGCCTTCACCGCCTCTCCGATTTTCTTCAGCAAAAACTGCTCTTCGACGCTGCAATGTCCGGAACCGACCACCGCGACTTTTCCGCCGCGCAACAAATCCACCGCTTCCTCAACCGCGTCGCCGCCCGACGATTTCGCCGCCACCAAGCGATTTTCCGCCTCCACCTGCTTGTAAAGCACGCGACCGCTGTCCGCCATCCAGGTGTCGTTCACCTCGTCGTTCCGGCGGGGCGTGATCCGATAAATTTTCCCTTCCCGGCTCGAAACCGTCGTGTTCGCGCCGACACTGCTTTCGGTGCAAATACTACGCGTTTCCTTCAAAAACCAGACGCGCATCTTGAACCGGAAATCCGTGCTCGTCAGCGCTCCCACCGGACAAATATCGACCGTATTCAGCGAGTAATTATTCTCCAGCTGCTTGCCCGGATGGCAGGTCAACGTGGTAAAACTTCCGCGATCCACGAACCCGAGAACATCGTCCTTCGGCACTTCCTGGCAAAAACGGATGCAACGCGAGCACATGATGCAGCGCTCGTCGTCCAGCATCACCCGCGGCCCGAGAACCGTCCGCTTCGGCTTCACCACCTTGTTTTCAATAAACCGGCTCACTCCGCGCCCGTAATCGAATGCGAATTCCTGCAACCGGCATTCCCCGGCCTGATCGCAAATCGGGCAATCGAGCGGGTGATTGATCAACAAAAACTCCATCACCCCGTTCCGGCAGTCCTGCACCAACGGCGTGTTCGTCCGAACATGCAATCCCGGCGCGGCGTTCGTGGCGCAGGCGATCGCCGGACGCGGCATCCAGCCGATCTTCGGCGCGCCGTTTTCATCCAGCACCGGCTCGTTCGTCGCCCGGTCCTTCATCGGCATCCCGATCTCCACCAGACACATGCGGCAATTCCCGACCACGCTCAACTTCGGATGATAGCAATAATGCGGAATCTCGACGTTCAGCAATGCCGCCGCTTCGACCATGTTGGTCCCTTTCGGCACCGCAATCTCGCGCCCGTCGAT
>CAZJCL010000126.1:0-7733 GCA_964544025.1 uncultured Opitutales bacterium
GTCGGCGATGACCGCTATGCGCATGGTTTGGCGGAAGGCTGAAGCTGGTGCGGCACGGGCAGAGGGGTTGAGCGGCAGGATGGCACTTCTACTTTAATTGTTACGCGCATGGTTTGGCGGGGGAATCGGTTGCGGCGGTTTCATTGAGGGGAAGGAGATCGGTGGAGGTTTCGGAGTTGTTTTCGGAATCGGTGGGGGCGGCGGTTTCTTCGGGGGCGGGTGGTTCGGCGGGGGCGGCGTGTTGGACGGGAGTTGTCAGGACGGGGGCTTTGAGGCCGGGGAGGTAATCGGAGAATTCGGCGTCTTCGCGGGCTTGGCGAATGGCGTTTTGGACCATGCCCATTTTGGCGTCGAGATTGTCGATCATGGAGACGAAAACGGCTTCGGGAGTGGCGGCCATGGCGGCGGCGCCCCATTCGAGTTCGCCTTGGTGGCTGAGGACAATGTGTTCGAGGCGTTCGAGGAGGTCGGGGGCGAGTTTGGCCATGAGACCGGCTTTGCGAACCATGCGGTAGCCGAGGACGACGTGGCCTTGGAGGATGCCGATGCGGCTTTTGCGGATGGCGAGCTGGCCGACGTATTCGGAGATTTTTCCGATGTCGTGGAGGAGGCAACCGGCGATGGCGAGATCGGGATCGACTTCGGTGTAAAGCGGGAGGAGGCGTTCGCAGGCGCGGGCCATGTGGATGGTGTGTTCGAGCAGGCCGCCGCGGTAGGCGTGGTGCATGGAAATGGCGGCGGGGGAATCTTTGAAAGCGGGGGCGATTTCGGCGAAAACGTTCTGGACGGTGGCTTTGATTTGCGGGTTTCGGAGGCGGTCGATGAAGCCGTGGAGTTCGAGCATCAATTCGGTGGAATCCTCGGGGGAGGTTTCCACGAGATTATCCATGAGGCCGGAATTTTGGAGATCTTCCTCGCGGATGACTTCGAGGGCGATGATGCGGGGGGAGAAGCGGTTTTGGTAATGCTCGATTTCGCCTTCGACGCGGAGGACGGCGCCTTCGGGAGTTTCGCCGAGGAGGGCGAAGAGGGGGTGGTCGTTGAAGCAGACGACGGAGAAGGAGCCGGTTTTGTCGCCGAAATCGGCTTGGAGAAACGGGTTGTTGTTGCGGGCGGTGCGGGTGGCGATTTTGCGCAGGAGGAGGATGCTGAAGAAGCGGTCGCCGCGTTTGCGGGCGGGATCTTTCAGGTCGTGGACGGTGAGGAATTCGCGGGATTCGGCGGTCATCGGTCGGCGGAGTATTTTTTGACGAGAGCGGTGTATTCGCGGAAAGCGGGGTGGGTGGAATCTCGGAGGATGGAGTAGAAAACGGTTTCGGAAGGGAGGACGTGGCAGCCGATTTGGGAGAGGGAGGCGAGGACGGTGCGGGCGTCGTCTTCGCGGCGGGCGCCGACGCAATCGGAGAGGAGGGTGACGGAGAGATCGTCGTTGGTGGCTTCGATGGCGGTTTGGTAAACGCAGACGGGCGTTTCCAGACCGGCGAGGATCAGGTGGTCGATTTTGGCGTTGGCGAGGACTTCGCGGAAGCCGGGGGCCTGGAGGGCGGAGAAGGAGGTTTTGGGGAAAATGACGCTTTCTTCGGCGAGGGAGAGGAGTTCGGGGGCGACGTTGCCGAGTTTGTCGGGGACTTGGGTGGTGTAGAGGGTGCGGATGCCGAGGAGGTGGGCGGCTTCGACGGCGAATTGGCAGCGGCGGAGGAGCGCGGGGCCGTCGCTCATGACTTTGAGGAACGGCTCCTGGATGTCGAGGACGGCGAGGGCGACGGATTTCATCAAATTTGTTTTCATTTGCCAATATAACTGCGATGCGCGGAAACCTGAACGATTTCGCCGGCGGGGAGGATAAAGGCGGTGAGTTTGCCGCCGTAAACGCAGGCGGTGTCGATACCGATCGACCATTCGAGCCGCCGATATTGCGGGCGGGGCGTGTGGCCGTAAACAACAAAAGGAGGGCCGCGCCAGAGGTCGGACCAGTGGGGGGAGCCGCGGCTTTGGGCGCGTTTGCGGGGGCGGTTTTCGGCGTCGACGACTTGGATGCGGGTGACGATGGAGGCGTCCTGGGTTTGCCAGGGGATGTGGGGGAGAAAGCCGCCGTGGACGAAAACGGTTTGGAGGTGGGGGAGGTGGTGGAAGAGGCGCATGCGGGCGAGGAAATCCCAGTCGGCGGGGCGGAGTTGGGCGATGGTGGCGCGGTCGGCGGATTTGAGCTCGCGGGAATCGCCGTGGAGGCGGTGGCGGAGGAGGCGGCGTTCGTGGTTTCCGAGGAGACAGATGGCGTGGGATTCGCGGGCGAGGGCGATGGTTTTGCGGCTGTCGGGGCCGTTGTTGACGAGGTCGCCGAGGAGGATCAGCTGGTCGCGGGGACCGGGAGAAAGGCGGTGGAGGAGTTCGGCGAATTCGGCGTGGCAGCCGTGGATGTCGCCGATGGCGATGTAGCGGTCGAAGATCAAAAGAGCGGTAGCGGTGTTGGCCGGTGGGCGTGGTTCATGATTTGGGGCGGCAGTTTACAACCGGCGGGGGGCGCGAATAAACACGAAAAAGAGGAGAATCGCGAAACGCGTCGAGGCGGGGATGAAGCGGCGGTGGCGGGGAGTGGGGAGGGGATTGGGGGAACGGGGCGGAAGGGAGGTTCCGCCCCGGAGTTGGGAGCTTTTTACTTTTGCGGGCGGGGACCGGGACCGGGGCGTTCGGGACGCTCGCGGTCTTTTTCGCGCTCGGAGGAATCGCGGTCTTCGCGCGGGTTGCGGCGGTGACCGTCTTCGCCGGATTCAGGGCGGTTCCGGGGAGGACGGAGCTCGTCGCGGGTGAGTTGGCCGTCGCCGTTTTTGTCGAGTTTGAGGAGGGATTCGGGAGCGCGTTGGATTTCGTCGGAGGAGAGAACGCCGTCGCGGTTCAGGTCGAGGGCGACCATGAAGGGCGACGCGGGGCGGCGGTTGGCGTCGGGTCTACCTTCGCGGTTGTTTTCGGGGCGTTGTTGGGCGGCGAGGGTGAGGGCGGAGAGTCCGCACAGGACGGTCGCGAGGACGACTGCTTTTGACGTTTTCATTTTGTTTTCCTTGGTTCGTTTTTCGCGGATTTTGGTTGTATCCGCTGGGTTTATAAACACCGGGGAAAAGCGGTCGGAAGTTCAAAGTTCAAAGTTTAAAGTTTGAAGTTCGAAGTTGGCGGTGGCGGTATTTTTGGGTGGGGTTGGAAAACTCTTGGCATTGGATGGGGCGGGGGCTTTTGTCGTTAGCCGATGGCGATCCGGTTCAAGATTCTTGGCAGCAGCAGTTCGGGGAATTGCGCTTTGTTGATTTCGGAGAATTGCCGGGTGCTGATCGACGCGGGGTTTTCGGGGAAGCGGATTTGCGAGATGCTGGAGGAGGCGGGGGAATCGATCGATAAGCTGGACGCGGTTTTTCTGACGCACGAGCATGGGGATCATGTGGCGGGGATGCGGGGGCTGGCGAAGTTTTCGCATTTGCAGGTGTTTGCGAACCGGGGGACGGCGCAGGCGGTGCAGGCACCGTTGAAGCGGAAACTGAATTGGCGGCTGTTCGAGAGCGGGCAGAATTTTCGGTTTCGGGATTTGGAGGTGGAGACGATTCCGGTGCCGCACGACGCTTACGATCCGGTGGGGTATGTTTTTACGAGCGGGGAGGATGATTTGTTTTCGCCGCGGCGGAAGGTGGCGTGGGTGACGGATCTGGGGTATGTGCCGCAGTTGGTGCGGGAGCGGGTGCGGGATGTGGACGTGCTGGTGATGGAGAGCAATCATTGCACGAAGTTGTTGCAGGAGAGCGACCGGCCGTGGTCGTTGAAGCAGCGGATTTCGGGTCGGCACGGGCATCTGTCGAACGAGGCGGCGGGGGAGTTGATTCGGGGAATCGAGCGGCCGAATTGGAAGCATGTTTACCTGGGGCACTTGAGCGGGGAGTGCAACAGTGTGGATGCGGTGGAGCGGGCGTTTTCGTTCGCGCGGGGCGGGGCGGTGCCGTGGGATTTGACGGTGGTGCAATCGGCGGGGGGGACGGCGTTTTTGGATTTGTAGGGGCGGGGCGGATTTTGGGGGATTTGGGAGGCGGCGGGATTATGGTGGCGTGGCGGGTCATCGACGAAGCGCCGATGCTACGGTGGGATTGGTTGCGGGGGGATTTTGCTCTGGCAGCGGATTCGGGACGGAGTTAAGGTTGCCGGGATGATTGGCGCGGGAGATTCGGGCGGCATTTCGATTGAACCGTTGGGGAATCGGCGGGAGGTGATTCCGCTGTTGGCGCGGTGGCATCATGGGCAATGGGCGTCGATCAATCCGGGGGAAACGTTGCGGAGCCGGACGGCACGGTTGGAGAATCACGCGGGGAACGTGGAGCTTCCGTTGACGTGGGTGGCGCTGGAGGAGGGGCGGTTACTTGGATCGGCGAGTTTGGTGCCGAGCGATATGGAGACGCGTCCGGAGTTGGAGCCGTGGTTGGCGTCGGTTTTTGTGGATCCGGGGGCGCGGGGGCGCGGGGTGGGGAGTTTGCTGGTGAAATTCGTGATGGGGGAGGCGCGGGGGCGGGGATTTCGGCAGCTTTATTTGTTCACGCCGGACCGGCAGCGGTTTTACCAGCGTCTCGGATGGCGGGAGCGGGAATCGCTCGAATATCGCGAGACGCTGGTGACGTTGATGGAAGTCGACCTGTGATGCCCGGTTAGTTGGCGACCAGGACGGGCTGGGAGGAGAACGGGACGAAGAAGGCTTCGTCGATGTTGATTTTGCCGTAGGGCGACTCGATTTCGTGGGCGAGTTGGACGGGATCCCAATCGCGGGTTTTGCGGATTTCGCCGCTGACACCGATCTCGGGAGGGTCAACGAAGAACATGCCTTGCGGAGTTTCGTAGATGAGCACGCAATGGCCGACGGCGTTTCCTTGCGCGCCGCGGCGGCTGTTTTTGCTGGACGAGTAGAGGAGGAGTTTGGCGGCGAGGATGGGCGTGCCGTTTTGTTGGACGGAGCCGAACGAGTAGATGGACTCAACGACGCAACCGTTTGGAAGAGCGGTCAATGCGGAGGATTCGTCGGTCGAGGGATTCAGGAATTCGAAGGAGACGAATCCGCGATCGATGGTCCGGAGCAGCGGGAGGAGGTCGTTTTTGTATTGCTCGGCCCGGCCTTTGCTGGCGACCAGAGGTTGGGTGCCGGTCGCGGTGTAGAACCAGAGGGAATTGTCGAATTCGAAGACGGTGGCGTAGACGGTTTCGGGGTAGCGGCTGGTTTTGTTGGTGTTTTCAATCGCGATCGCTTCGGCCCACCAATTTGCGGAGAGCATTTGTTCGGCTTGAATGGCCATTTCGGGAGAGGCCGCTGGCACGGCGGCTTGGCTGCCGAGGGTGAAAACGGCGGTAAAGGTGGTGAGGATGGCGATCAGGCGAAGCTTCATACGCGGCATTAGTGGATTCCCGTGATGTTTCTGCTGAAAATTAGATTTCGTATAGGGGAATCCAGTATGCTTGAGAGTCAAATAGCCTGAGGAATTTTTCGGGGAAGCGAGTTCGAGGATGGGGCGTTTCCCGTTGAGGAGGAGGGGGTTGATGAGGTAGGGGAGAGGGCGGTTTTTTTCTGAGATCGAGTTTGTGCAGCGGTGATCGTCGGGGGAAATCCGGTAATGGAGGCGGAAAAATCGGCGAAAAACGCTGTTGACGTGGGGGCGCGGGGCGGATTTGATTTTTCTTTTTCCAGTGAGGCGAGATAGCTCAGTTGGTAGAGCAGAGGACTGAAAATCCTTGTGTCCCCGGTTCGATTCCGGGTCTCGCCACCAGTTTTAGAAGACCCGCAGGTTTAGCGACTTGCGGGTTTTTTGTTGGAGGGGGGAGCGGATGGGCGGGGAGCGTGTATTTTGGGGGGTGAACGCGGTCCGGAGATTTTTGGGAATCGTCGGCGAGGTTTTGTGGTGGATACTCGTTCTGCTGGCGTTGGGGACTTTGTTGCTGCCGGTGGCGATTCTTCTGCGGGTGATGGCGGATAGTCTTTTTTGGTGAGATTCGGACTCAGGCGATTTCGGCGGCGGCTTTTTTGGGGGCGGGATCGGGGAGGCGGCGGTGGAGGATGAAGGGGCCGAAGGGGATGAGGGAGGCGAGGAGGGCGGCGGCGGTGAAGACGGTGCTCCAGCGGAAGGTTTGCCAGCAGCGGGCGACGTAGTAGACGTAGGCGACGAAGAGGACGCCGTGGGCCCAGCCGACGATTTTTACCGGCCATTCGTTGCCGAGTCCGTATTTGATCGGCATCGCGATGAACAGCAGGACCAGAAAGGAAATGCCTTCGGCGACGGCGACGCGGAGGAAACGGCGGAGGAGTTTCGGTTCGTTCGACATATTGGGCGTTTTATGGGGAGGAGGCGGGAAAAGGCAAGCGGCGGAGCGTTTTTCGAGAGCGGGGCGGCGAGAGGGTGGCGAAAACAGCGCGGGGAGGTGGGGGGCGCGTGGAACGTTTGGGGTGGATCGTTTTCAAAGAGGGAAAGCGGTGGAGGAAAAGGCGCGGAAAGTTTTTTGAAATTCTTTCGAAAAGTCGCTTGACGAATCGGTAACCGGAAGGTTATATTCAGCGCATAATCAAATTTCCCCTGCTTAGCAGGGGTTTTGGGGTAACTAAGAAAGAAAGCAGCTGGCCGGTCGTTTAGGGGTAGACGACCGGCCTTTTCTTTTGCTGGAAAAAGGCGCTTTACCGGGTCGCGGGCCGGTGCCATATTTCAGCCTTCTGTTTTAAACGAGGTCATTGTGGAAAAAGTCACCGATATCAACGTTCTCGAAACCAAAGCACTGCCGAGCCCGGTGGAGCTGATCCGGAGCATTCGCAAAAACGAGGAAGAGGCGGAATTCATCGCCCGGAGCCGCGAAGAGATTAACCGGATCATTTTCGGGAACGACAAGAGGCTGCTGCTGGTGGTCGGGCCGTGCTCGATTCACGATGTGGAGAGCGGTCTGGAATACGGGCGACGGATGGCGGCTTTGGCGCGGGAGGTGCGCGACCGGATTTTCATCGTGATGCGGGTGTATTTCGAGAAGCCGCGGACGACGGTCGGCTGGAAGGGGTTGATTATGGATCCGCGCCTGGATGGTTCGTGCGATATCGTGGCGGGGTTGGAAATCGCGCGGAGGTTTTTGCGGGACATTGTGGATCTCGGTTTGCCGACGGCGACGGAGTTGCTCGATCCGATTACGCCACAGTACATCGCGGATCTGATTTCGTGGTCGGCGATTGGGGCGCGGACAACGGAATCGCAAACGCACCGGCAAATGGCGTCGGGGCTGTCGATGCCGTTGGGATTCAAGAACGGGACGGACGGGAATATTCTGACAGCGATCAACGCGATCCGGGCGGCGAGCGGTTCGCAGACTTTTCTCGGGATTAACCACAACGGCATCGCGTCGGCGGTGACGACGCGGGGGAATCCGAATTGCCACGTGATTTTGCGGGGCGGGAGCAGCGGTCCGAACTACGACGTGGAATGCGTGCGCGAGACGGAGCAGTTGCTGGAGAAAGCCGGTTTGCCGAAAGCGATCATGGTCGATACGAGCCATGCCAACAGCAACAAGGATCCGGAAAACCAGCCGAAAGTGGCGGAGGAGGTTTTGCGTCAGATCGAGGCGGGCAACACGTCGATCATCGGGTTGATGGTGGAGAGCAATCTTCGGCCGGGCAGCCAGAAGTTTCCGCAGCCGAAGGAGAATTTGGAAAAAGGCGTTTCGATTACCGATCCGTGCATTGGCTGGGA
>CAZJCL010000127.1:0-7720 GCA_964544025.1 uncultured Opitutales bacterium
GGCGAATCAGTTTGCTGGCACCGCAGTACGCGGAAGGATTGGAGCTGAAGATTTACTCGCACAAAATCGAGCCGGGGAACAATGGTCAGGATTTGTTTGAGATCAACAACTTGAATCACTACATCGGGATGAAGGAGATCGACCAAGCCGATTTCGTGGAGATGAAATGGGTGCCGTTTGCGCTGGGGTTTTTCGTGATCTTCACGTTGCGGGCGGTGGTTTTCGGGCGGATGGCGAACATCGTCGATTTGTTTACCCTGTTCTGCTATTTCGGTCTCTTCTCGATGGGGAGCTTTTATTACCGGCTTTACAGCTACGGGCACGAACTGGATCCGAAAGCGCCGATGACGATCGAGCCGTTTACGCCGGTGATGTTTGGGGAAAACCAAATCGCGAATTTCACGCAGTGGAGTTATCCGCAGTGGGGGAGTTATCTGATGGTTGGGTTCGCGATTCTGGTGCTGCTGGCGGGATGGTTTTCGCGGAAGGAGGCGCCGCCGGAATGTTAGGACGAATGGAAATCGCGGGATGGGCGAGGGCCGTTTTGGTGGTGGCCGGGGCGGCGGTTTTGCCGTCGGGTTTGTCCGGCGAGGCGGTTGCTGGGCTTCAGGCGCGCATTGACGCGGCGGAGGCGGGGGCGACGGTTCGGGTGGAAAGCGGGGTTTACGCCGGACCGTTGCGGATTGAGAAACCGCTCGTTCTGGAAGGGGTCGGTCAGCCGGTGATCGAAGGCGATTGGAAGGGGCATGTGATTCATGTTCTCAGCGACGGCGTGCGGATTTCGGGATTGGAGATTCGCGGGTCGGGAGCGAATTTGTCGCGGGATCATGCGGGAATAATGATCGAAGGAGAGGGTGCGGTCGTGGAGGGAAACCGGATCGCGGATTCACTGCACGGAATTTACCTGAAGAAAGCGAACGGCAGCCGGATCCTCAAAAACCGGATCACCGGAATGAAGGAGAAACTGGTGCCTGTCGGGGACATCGTGTCGGAGGGGTTGCGGCTGACGCCGGACGGCGAGATGTGCATCATCGACGTGAACATCAACCAGCGCGGAAACGGAATTCACCTTTGGAATTCGACGGGCGGATTTTTGGAGGGGAATGAAATCGAGGGGACGCGCGACGGGATTTACTTTTCGTTCAGCGACCGGACGATCGTGCGGGACAATCTGGTGCGCGGTGTTCGCTACGGTTTGCATTACATGTATTCGGACGAGAACGTTTTCGAGAACAACCGTTTCGAGGGGAACGCGGCCGGATCGGCGATCATGTATTCGAAAGGGCTTTTCGTGCGCGGGAACATTTTCGCCAACAACCGGAGTTTGCGGGCTTATGGAATGCTATTGAACGCGGTTGACGACACGACGTTTATTGGCAACGAATTGCGGCAAAACACGGTCGGGATTTACGTCGAAAACAGCAACAACAACCATTTCCGGGAGAACGTGATCGGAACCAATTACATCGGCGTTCGCATGAGCATGAGTTCGATGGATAACACTTTCAGCCGCAACGGCTTTTCCCGGAATCTGCATTCGGTGGAATTGGAAAAGAGCAGCGTGGGGAATGAATGGTCGCCGGAGGGGGTGGGGAATTTCTGGTCGGGGGCGCAAACGGTGGATCTCGACGGGGACGGTGCGAGCGAGTTCGCGCATCGCGAGGCGGATTTGCTCGGAGCTTACCGGCGGGATTTTCCGGCGGCGGGGCTTTTGACGAGGACGCCGGCGCTTCAGCTTGTGGAGATGGTGCAATCGCGGGTGCCGCTGCCGGGGGTTTCCGCGATTACGGATTCCGCGCCGTTGACGCGGACGCCCGCTGTTTCGCCGCGTGATTGAGTTCATCGATATTCGCAAGCGACTGGGCCGGGCGGAGATTCTCCAGGGACTTTCCCTGAAAATCGACGCGGGTGAACTGGCGTTGTTGTTGGGGCCGAACGGAGCGGGGAAAACGACGGCGTTGAAAATCGCGGCGGGATCGCTGGCGGAGGATTCGGGGCGGATTCGCTTTGGCGGCTCGGATTTGAAAATGGATGAGCGGCGGCGGACTTTCGCGTATTTGCCGCAGGGGGTGGCGTTTCAGCCGCGGCTATCGGGGCGGCAGCTTTTGCGGTTTTACGCGCGGGCGCTGGGAGCTTCGGCCGACCGGATCGAGCCGGCGCTGGAGCAATGGGGATTGACGCCGCACGCGACGAAACAGTCGTCGGCGCTTTCGGGTGGGTTGCGGCAACGGCTGGGATTGGCGATTCTTTCGCTGGCGGATACGCCGGTTTTGCTTCTGGACGAGCCGGGGGTGAGTCTGGACGCGGAATGGCGGGAGCGGATGCAGGAATGGTTGCGGGCGGAGGCGGAGCGGGGGAAAACGGCGATCGTGGCGACGCATTTGCTGGGCGAATGGGACGGGAAGGCGGACCGGTGTCTGGTTTGCCGGACGGGGCGGATCGCGGAGGAGATTTCGCCGTCGCGGCTTCGGTTGGACGGATTGGCGAAGATCGCGGGTTCGGACGGGAAGGAAGGGAGCGAATGAGCGGGATGTTGCGGAGTTTCGACGCGTTTTTTCGACGGGAGATTTCGGCGGGGAAGGCGAACCGGAGTTTGGTGGTTTTTCCGCTGGTGCTTTTGGGGGTTGGGTTTTCGCCGCTCTTTTCGGGAAACGTCGCGGATACGGCGGAGCTTTATTTGCTGCAGGCGCTGCTGTATTTGCTGCCGCTTTTCGCGATCATCGCGGGGACGAGCGCGGCGCAGGCGGACAGCGCGGAGAATCCGCTTCTGGGGAGTTTGCCGGTGCGGAAATCGGCTCGGGTTTTAGGGAAATTCGCGGCGTTGTTTCTGCTTTTCGGCGTGGCGCAGATCGGGCTTTTTTTGCCGTCGCTGGTCGCGGGGGTGGGCTTTCCGGCGCTTTTGGCGTTGTGGGGATACGGATTGGGGATCGGCGCGGTTTTTCTTTCGCTCGGGCTTTTTTTGGGATTTCGGACGGATGACGGCGTGCGGGCGCATTTGTTCGCGCTCGGCGTTTGGCTGGCGGTGACGTTTGGATTTGGGTTGGCGGCGTGGCTCTTGGCGGCGGCGGGTTGGGCGCAGCGGTTTCCGTCGGCGTGGCTGGTTTTTTTGGGATCGTCGCCTTTGGAGGCGTTGCGGGTGGGGGTGCTTTTCAGCGTGGAGGCGGTGCCGTTTTCGCAGAACGCGATCGCCGAGGCGGGGCGGGTTTGGCTGCGATATCCGGGAATCTGGTTCGCGGCGGTGGCGAGCGTTTGGACGGTGGCGGCGCTGGGGTTGTCCCGGCCGCGGACGGGTTGATCGCGCGGCGCGGGAGAGATTGCGAAATTTTACTCGGAACTGGCGACGGATTTCGTTGTGCGGTCGAAAACCTCGTCGGTGGTCCAGGCGTTGCCGCGCCAGATTTCGACGACTTTGCCCTCGGGATCGATCAAGGCGGTGGCGAGAGCGTGATCGAGTTTTTGGCCGTCTTTCTCGCGGAAGAGGCGGAAGGCGGAGGCGACGCGGTCGATTACGGCGGGTTCGGCGGTGGCGAACGTCCAGTTTTTGAAATCGGCGCCGACCGCTTTTCCGTAATCGCGGAGAACTTCGGGGGTGTCGAATTCCGGGTCGATGGTGATGCTGAGAAGGCGAACCTGGTCGAGCAAGTTCGCTTCCTTGAGACGGGATTGAAGGGTTTCGAAATTGGAGGACATCAGGGGGCAAAAATCGGGGACCGGGCAGCGGGTGAAGATGAACGTGAGGACGGTGAAACGGTTTTTGTCGTCGCTGAGGCGGACCGGTTTTTTGTTCTGATCGGTCAGTTCTATGTTGGGGACGGTGGAGCCGGGTTCGAGTCTTTCGGCGCGGGCGGCTTGTGGTGTTTGCGTCGCGGGAGCGGCGGGAATTTGCGCTTTTCCGATGACTTCGAAGGCGCGGGCGTAGGAGCCGGCTTTGTCCATGACGAATTCGAACTTCACCTCGTCGCCGACGGTGAGTTTCCCGAAATCTTCGTCGGAGGGGATCGCGAACGGCATGGTCATGGCGGGCATGAGGCCGGGGATTTCCTCGTGGCGAATGACTGCCGATTGATTCTCGGTGTAGAGGGCGACGACGACGCCTTTGGTGTCGTAGACCTGGGCTTGCAGGGCGATCGCTCCGGCGAGGAACGCGAAAACGGCGAAAGTGAATTCACGAAGTTTCATTCGGGGAAATGTTAAGCGGAAGCGTCCGGAAGGCAACGCTGCGATGGGGAGTTGGTGATTTGGGAGCGGTATGTTACCGTTTTTGAATGAGTGGAGAAAAGACGGAGAAGGAGAAGATGTTGGCGGGGGAGCTTTATTTGGCGTCGGATCCGGAACTGGTGGAGGAGCGGGCGCGGTGCCGGGATTTGTGTTGGGAATATAACGCGACGCTGGAGGCAGATGGGGAGAAGCGGAGGCGGATTTTGGCGGTGTTGTTTGGGCGGGAAACGGATGTTTGGATTCAGCCGCCGTTTTTTTGTGATTACGGGACGAATATTTCGCTTGGGGAGAAGGTGTATTTCAATTTCAACTGCGTCGTGCTGGATGTGGCGCGGGTGACGATCGGGGACCGGACGCTTTTCGGGCCGGCGGTGCAGATTTACGCGGCGACGCATCCGTTGAGCGCGGAGGAGCGGCGGTCGGGGTTGGAAGCGGGGAAACCGGTGACGATCGGGGCGGATTGCTGGTTCGGGGGTGGCGCGGTGGTTTGTCCGGGCGTGACAATTGGGGATCGGGCGGTGATCGGGGCGGGGAGCGTGGTGACGCGGGATATTCCGGCGGATGTTTTCGCGGCGGGGAATCCTTGCCGGGTGATCCGGAAGTTGAACGAGTGAGGGAGCGTGGGGCGGAGCAACTTGGGCACCGCAGGGTCTTTGGGGCAAAAGGGTCTTTGGGGACAAAGACCCTCCAGAGGTCGGCGAAATTATTCTTTGTCGCGCCAGTAGTTGTTGGCGGCGGCGATCGTCTGGAAATGGACCGCGATGACGTGGGAGGCGCGGATGAGGGAATCGGGGTTTCGCGAATAAACTTCGCGGAGGGCGAAGAGGGTTTCGCGGTCGGTTTGGATTTCGGTGACGCCCTTTCGGGCGAGTTTGATCGCCAGTTGGTAGCCTTCTTCGGGCGTTTCGGTGATGAGGGTCAATTCCTCTTGTTCCCGCGGCTGCATGGAGTCTTGGGCCGTGGTTGTGGCGATGGAGCCGAAGAGGAGTGCTTGGGTGAGAAACAGGGTGGCTGTGATGCGTTTCATGGTTGCGAATATACGCTTCGAAATTGCGCGAGACAAGAGGGAAGGCGGGTGGATTGCGTTCTTGCGTTTCGCGGCCGGTTTTGTCCCCATTGCCGGGATGAGTCTGACTTTTAATGAACGGGTGGCCTTGGTCACGGGCGCGGGGCGCGGGATCGGTAAAACGATCGCCGAAAACCTGGCGGCGAATGGAGTTACAGTGATTTGCGTCAGTAAATCCGAGTCAAGCTGCGGGAAAGTGGCGGAGGAGATCGTCGCGGGCGGCGGAAAGGCGAAGGCGCTGGCGGTGGATGTGGCCGACGGAGCGGCGGTGGCGCAGGCGTGCAGCGATTTGATCGGGGAGTTCGGGAACATCGATATTTTGGTGAACAACGCGGGCATCACGAAAGACGGGATGATGCTGCGGATGAAGGATGAGGATTGGCTGGCCGTTTTGAATACGAATCTTTCGAGCTGTTTTTATTGGACGAAAGGATTGGCCGGGCCGATGGCGCGGAAGCGTTGGGGGCGGATCGTCAACATCAGTTCGGTGATCGGGCAGATGGGGAACGCGGGGCAGGTGAATTACGCGGCGGCGAAGGCGGGAATATTCGGATTCACGAAAAGCGTGGCGAAGGAGCTGGCGTCGCGTTCGGTGACTTGCAACGCGGTGGCTCCGGGTTTCATTGAGACGGACATGACGGCCACGCTCGACGAGGATATTACCAAGCAAATTTCGGCGCGGATTCCGCTGAAAAGGTTTGGCAAGACGGTCGATATCGCGCATACCGTCGGATTTTTGTGTTCAGAAGAGGCAAATTACATCACCGGACAGGTTTTTACCGTTGACGGTGGCATGGTGATGTGACGGAAATAACCCTTTTCACACCTACAGCTATGGCAGACTCAAAGACAATCGAACAACGCGTAAAGGAAATCATCGTTAACCAGTTGAATGTTAACGAAGAGCAGGTGACTCCGGAGGCTTCCTTCCTGGAAGATCTGGGCGCCGACTCCCTGGATACGGTTGAATTGATCATGGCGTTCGAGGAAGAGTTCAAGGACGAGATCAAGGGCGAAATCCCGGAGTCTGAGGCCGAGAAACTCCAGACCGTCGGAGACGTGGTCTCGTATATCGAGGATAAATCGGGCAACTAAGGTCCGGAATCCCGGGCTTCCGCGGCCGAAATTCGCGGAAGCTTCGGTGGAGTGGAATTTATTTGATGGATAGTATTCCTGCCAACAAGCGGGTGGTGGTGACCGGGATGGGCGTAGTGACGTCTCTCGGTCTCGACGTCGACACCTTCTTCGGAAATCTTCTCGCTGGAAAAAGCGGAATCGCACTCGTCACGTCGTTCGATACCACGGAACTTCCGTGCAAGATCGGGGCCGAGGTGCGCGATTTCGACGCGACGGCGTTCATGGACCCGAAAGAGGTCCGCCGCAACGACCGTTACACCCATCTCGGGCTGGCGGCGTCGAAGCTGGCGATGAAGGATTCCGGGCTCGATATCGAGAAGGTGGACCGCGAGCGTTTCGGCGTGATCATCGCTTCGGGTATTGGCGGGATGGATACTATCGAGAAACAGTCGCGGGTGCTTTTTGAGAAAGGGCCGCGACGGGTTTCGCCGTTCATGATTCCGTCGTTGATCGCGAACATGGCGAGCGGCGTGGTGGCGATCGAGTTTGGGGCGCAAGGTCCGAATTACTCGATTGTCAGCGCTTGTGCCTCGTCGACGCACGCGGTCGGGGAATCGTTGCGGATTTTGCGATCCGGCGAGGCCGACATCATGTTGGCGGGCGGGAGCGAAGCGGCGATCACGGCGCTCGGTTACGCGGGGTTTTGCTCGATGAAGGCGATGAGCACGCGGAACGACGAGCCGGAACGGGCGAGCCGTCCGTTCGAGAAGAGCCGCGATGGATTTGTGATGGGAGAAGGCGCGGGGGTTCTGGTGTTGGAAACGCTGGAACACGCCCAGGCGCGGGGAGCAAAGATTTACGCGGAAGTGGCGGGTTACGCGGCTTCCTGCGACGCGTATCATATTACGCAACCGGAAGCGGAAGGAACGGGTTTGGCGCTGGCGATCAGAAAAGCGTTGAAGACCGCGAACGTCGCTCCGGAAGAGGTGGATTACGTGAACGCTCACGGAACCTCGACGCCGTTCAACGACCGTTTCGAGACGGTGGCGTTGAAGAAGGTTTTCGGGGAGCACGCGAAGGATCTGTTGGTCAGTTCGACGAAATCGATGACCGGACATCTTTTGGGAGCGGCCGGGGCGATCGAGGCGATTGCTTGCGCGAAGGTGCTGCAAACGGGCGAAGTTCCGCCGACGATCAATTACGACGAGCCGGATCCGGATTGCGATTTGAATTACGTGCCGAATACGAAAGTTTCGCGCGACGTGAAGGTGGCGATCAGCAACAACTCCGGTTTCGGCGGTCATAACGCGACCGTGGTGTTGAAGGCGTTCCGGTAAAAGGGGCGCGGCGCGCGGGCGG
>CAZJCL010000128.1:0-6443 GCA_964544025.1 uncultured Opitutales bacterium
CCTTCGCCCCCGCCAGTCCCTCCAACACCCGAATCTCCGTGATAAACGCCCTTCACCTAAACCGGTAAACTCCCTTCACTCATCCAAAGCCAAACAACCCGCGGCCAAAACCGCACTCCCGGATCATCCGCGCCCATCCATAAAATCCGTGGTTCAAATCACCCAACCAAAGCCTCCATATCCGTGGTAAATCCCTTCACTACCTTCGCGATCCTCTGTTCCCCAAGTCCTTTCCCGTCTGTGAAAATCTGTATTACAATCCTCCCATTTCTTGTTTTTCGAGCAAGATTTGCTCACAAACCCCTGACATTCGTGTGGATTCGTGTCCATTCGTGGTTAAGACCCAGTGCCTCATAGTTTGGTTGCGGCTACGCCACGCTAGGCCATCTGTGGTCACCCCCCAAGGCAAAGCCCGCCGCGCCCGATGGAGCCCCGCCCTCAAAACAAAATCAATCCCTCCTCATATCATTTAATAATACAGGTTCGCTCCGAAACGCGGCATTGCCCCCTTCTCCACATCGCGCGACCAGCGATCAAGCGACCGCTCTCCCATCGACCAAAACACACGGCACAACGCGAAATATTCCAGCACCACATCCGTTTCGCCGGCTTCGATAAAATCCCGCGCGAGACTCATGTTCGGCCCGAAACTGTTCAACTGAGGTGAACCCGAAGTTCTCCCCGCTTCGAGCAAAAGTTCACCCGCGCGTTCCACATCTCCCTCATGCAAAAAGCAGCGTCCCAAAACCATGTTTCCGTCATGGATCGCGTTGCCGTGGTTCCAGTCCCGCGGATACTTCGGCGCCAGCTCCAGAAGTTCCTCGGCATACCTCCGCGCCGCCTCCCTCTCCCCCGCGTCGAAAGCCGACTTGGCCGCGTCCGCCAACCCGTAAAAGCGTTCGCGCTCCGTGGCGGCGGCGTCGAGTTCCGCGCGAGCTTCCTCCAAACGTCCCTCGGCGGAAAAAACCGCCGACGGGTCGAACTCGAAACATCCCCAAAACAGAAAGAGGAACAGAAACGGCAAAACAGAAATCCTTTTTCCCATGATACAATTTTTAAACGTGAGCGCTCATCTTTGCCCGCGGTTGTCCGCGCCGACCGAAATCTCCGCGCCCTCATCCACTCGCTTCCTCTTCGCCACCTCCTCCAGCCAACCGGCGGCTTCGACGATGAATTCGGGAGCCGACGGCATCGAATGCCCGCCGTCGAAAAAAAAGCTCCGAACGACCGCCCCATCGCGTTCCAGAATCTCCGTATCGATCCGCCGGTAACGTTCCGCCCCGCGATCCGATCGTCCGTTGATGATCGCAACGGCCAGCCCCGTTGGATACGTTCTGCCGTCGTCGTAAACTCCCAACCACCCTGCGAAAGCCAGGATCCCGGCGAACTCCCGGTCGAACGAGCTGGCGATTTCGTAGGCCCGCGAGGCTCCGCCGGAAAGCCCCGCCAGGTAACGGCGAGACGGGTCGATGCTCAACCGGCTCTCCACATCGTCCATGATCTCCCGCGCCATCTTCGCCTCGAAGCCCGCCGGATATTTGCCCCCCATCCGGTTTCGGAGATAGTTGCAACCGACAACGGCCCAACCGTATTTTTCGGCCGCAGGTCGAAGCCGGTCCAACATCGCCTTGCCGTTTCCGCTCGGATGAAACGCATACACCACCGGATACCCGCCAACGTTCTCGCTCCGCTCCGGCACAAAAAGATGGTAACTCGCGTTCGTTTCGCCGATTCCCTCGATCAACCTGACCGCTTCGTCATCGGCTCGGCTTAACCCGATGCCGCAAAAGAAAAAGCAGGCGCACAAGGCCGGGAGATAAGTGATACGTTTCATGAAAATATCGTTCGGGTTAATATCGTGCGTAGGGAGAGGACCGAGAGGCTATGTGAAAACACTCGATGCTCCCAAAACTTCCTAACGGCGATCCGCGCCGCAATGGCCCTCGTCGCCCGCCGCGTCCGTTACGTCCCGCGTCGCTCTTTCCAATATCGCGTCACCGGAGAAACGATAGAACAGGATGGTGAATATCGAATACGCAATTACTGCAAGATCCGCGATGAGAACGGCCACAGACGAAGCGATCAATCTATAAAACAAATCTTGCTCCAGATGGTTTATTCCTATCAGGGCGAATGTCATAATACCAACTCCCGCAATACCGAGAAATCCCGATACGAAATGAAGGCCCCACATGTGTGTCATGGTGAACCCGTAGAATTGCCAAAGGTAGCCTGACTTCTTGATTCGTTTCATGATTTTCCGCCTAACGGTTTAGCTCTTCGGTTAACAAACGGTTTTCGGCCTGCACCATCCACTCTCCTCCCGCCGCGCGGAGATCGAGCGCCACCACGATCTCCTCCGGCGGCTCGCCATCCTTACGCACCGGATACACGTGGATCTCGATCGCCGGTATCTTGCCATCGGGATCGACCGCGAAATCCGGATATCCGTTGCGTCCGGCATCGCGGAGAATCGCATCGCCCACTCCGTCGAACCGGCCGTCTCCGCTAGCATCGATCGCCAGCAACCGGCCGCTGTCCGCATCGACCACCTGCACGTAAGCCGGAAAACTCGACCGCACCCGGAAATCCACCGGACCCGCATTCCCGTCGCGCAGGTAAATCTCATGGTAAAGCGGCACCGGATAAAACGGGTTTTCCATCGCCAGACTGACCTGCACCACCGACGCCGTCTCCAGTTCAGCACCGCCATCGAACCGCCACCACGCCTCCTGGTTTTCCTCCGATTCCCAGCGAACCGAAAACTCCGAACCGCTGACCACCGCCTCCGCCGACGATTCCAAATAAATCTGAATCCGTTCTCCCGGATCGACGGAAAACCCGCGCCTCGCCCCATCGCCCTCCGACCCGATGGCGACCGCCCACACGCGTCGCTCGGCATTCCAATGTTCCGCCGTCACCGGAGCAGCGATGACCAGTTCCCCTTCGGATCGCCCGAACCCCGTATTCACCAACGTAAATCTCCCCCGTCCGAATTCCTCCTCGTGAACCCGCGAAACCATCCGGATCGGCTGCAAATCCACCCTGCCCGACCCGGCCGTCGGCTCCCGCCTCTCCCAAGCCTCCAGCCCCTCGCCGATTTCCAGCAACTCGTCCCGCAGTTTCACCGATCCAAACCGTCCCGCCCGCTCCAACCCCAAAGACAGAATCCCCCGCGCCTCTTCATAACGCCCGCTCATCGAAAGCCATCGCAAATAATCCCGGTAAATCGAGGCCTCGTTGAAAACAAAACCGTTTCGCCGGTAAAAATCCAAAGCCGCCAGCAAATCCTCCTCCACTCCCTCCAGTATTCCATAATCCAGACGCAGCATCGCCCGATGATGACGCAGCAACGCCAGCGTCTCATGCAAATCCACCGTTTCCGCCTCGGCGATGGAATCGCTCAACAACCGGATCCCCTCATCCAACCGCCCGATCCCGGCGAGCCGCGGTGCCAGATACCGGTTCAACCTGAGATCCATTTCCCGCGTCTCGAACGGCCTCCGCTCCAGCAACATTTTCACCTCGCGAAACAATTCCTCCGGATTCCCCTCCCCCCGTTGTCCTTCGTAAAACGTGTCGCGAAGCCGGTCCAGCGTTTGCGACCGGCTGACACTATTCGTCGGATTCATCGCGTACAGCAGCCGCTGCACCTCCCGCTTCTCCTCCCACCGCGCCTGCATCTCGAAATAGGTGATCAGATAATAATAGGCGTCGGCAAGCATCCCCAGTTCCACATAGCTCAAATCCGTCCGCTCCTCCAACACCGCCGCCACATCCCCGGTCAGCCGGATCGCCTCGTCGAGATCGCCCCAAAAACCGAGGAAAAATCCCTCGTTCAGCAAAACGCGGACAACCCGCCCGCTGCCCGGCAATCTTCCGAGATAACCATTCTTCGGATACAGGAAATCCCCGCCATCGAACCCCGCGAGCGATTCCGTCAAATACTCGATGGCCGTCTCCTCGGCGCGCCAGTTCGCCATTCGCGCCAAAGTCAATTCCCCCTGCGCATGGTGCTGCCACATCAGCGAACTCAATATCCGCAGCTCCGCGTCCGCATTCGCCCCCGTTCGCTTCCGGTGCTCCCTCATGTAAACCAGCCCCTGCTCCTGCTGCTCAACTCCCGCCGCCAGCTCCCCCTTCTGCCGCGCCGTTCCCCCGAGCCGCCAAAGAGCACGCCCCGCATACCACGGCTCATCCGCCTCGCGCGCCACACGAAGGAGTTGCTCATAAACCTCGCCGGCCTCCTCCCGATGACCCTCATGAACCAGCCCCTCCGCCTCCCGGTAAAGCCGCCGCAACGCCACCAGCGGATGCTCCCCGCCAACCACCTCCCCCGGCCTCGCTCCGCCCGCGCCGGCCAATCCCCGCCCCGAACCGGCCTCCGCCGCCACCGCCAAATCAACCGATCCCGCGCCGCCATCCCCGATCACCTCCTCCGAAAACGAAACGGCCTCCTTTTCCGCCGCCGCCAATCCGCCGCCGAAAACAAAATTTCCCCCCACATAGCTCAACAACAAAGCTCCCGCCACCACCGCCGCTCCCCCCAACCCATACACCCAACCCGCCCTCGCGGATTCGCCCGCCGTATTCGCGGCTCCGGCGACGCCCGACGCCCCATAAGACGCCGCCGCCGCCGGCGACAATTCCCGGAGAACCGACAACACCCCGATCGTAAACGCCGTCGTCGGAGCAGACCGCCGCAACGTGCCGCCAATAACCGACAAAACGCTGTCCTGAAGCTTCCGCCTCCCCCGCGACAACCTCTGCCGCACCGCCTCATTCGAAAGATCCAGTGCCCGCGCCACATTCTCGATCGACTCCTGCTCGCGGTAGAAAAGCACCATCGGCTCCCGGTATCTCTCCGGCAACGCCTGCAGCGCCCGCCAGACGATCGCCTCATCCTCGGCGTCGCAAACCCGCTCCCCCGGCGTCGGCTCCGGACACAACTCCCGCCCATCGTCCGAAACCGGCTCGAAACATTTCCGCGCCTGCACCTGCCCCCGTATAAAATTCCGCACCTGATTCCTCGCGATCCCGCACAACCACGATTTCAACCTCTCCGGACGCCGCAGCTTTCGCAGATCCTTCCAGGCGGTCACAAAAACATCGTGCGCCACTTCCTCGCTTTTCCGCGGACAACCGGTCGCGCTGTAAGTCAAAGAGCAGACCAACGTCTGATACCGCGCCACGATTACGGCAAACGCCTCATGGTCGCCGCCAATCGCATCCACCACCAACTCGGCATCCGTTGCTTTGCTCTCTCTCATATTCAATCGATCCCGCCTGGTTTCGAGTCGGTCCCGGCCGCCATTCAACGCCGGAATCTTTCCCTCGCTTGCCAACAAGTAACATACACCCGATGAATGTGACGAAAAAAGCGCCAAACTCACCGCCTCCAGTGATCGGCAACGAAATATTCCACTTTCCTCTAATAAACCGACCCGCCCACACGTTATCCCAATAACAGGCGCGCGAACAAATCGCCGCCGCTTCACACCACCATTCATGAACGATGAAGCAGATCGCGAAAACGCCGAATGGCTGCGAACAGCCGTCGAACGGCACGCGGCCGAATTGCTCCGCTACGCCGCCTCCATCGTGCGGGACGCCGACGTGGCGCGCGACATTGTGCAGGAAACCTTCGTCCGCCTCTGGATCGACCCGCCGCAAGCGCTCGCCGAACGCCGCGCCGCCTGGCTCTTCCGCGTCTGCCGAAACCGCGCCCTCGATCACCTTCGAAAGGAATCCCGCATGACGCCGCTCCCCGCCAACTCCATCGAAACCACCGAAGACCAAACCCCGGAAAACCCCGCGCTCGCCGCCGAAACAAACGATTCCCACCACCGCCTCCTCCAAATGATGGAAACCCTTCCCTCCAACCAGCGCGAAGTCGTCCGCCTAAAATTCCAAAGCGGACTCAGCTACAAGGAAATCGCCGAAATCACCGACCTCTCCGTCACCAACGTCGGTTTCCTCCTCCACACCGCCCTCAAAACCCTCCGGACCCGATTGCTCGCTGCCGGAGAATAAAAGCAAAAATCCACATTTTTACTACCATGAACATTTCTCCAGACGATCCCAGACTCACCGCCTTCGCCTTGGGCGAAATCGAGGACGCCGAAGAAGCGCGGCAAATCCAAACAGCGGTCGACGCCTCCCCCGCGCTGCAGGAAGCCGTCGCGGAAATCCGCGCCACCGCCGCCACCCTCGAAGAAGCTTTCGCCCGCGAACCCGTTCCCGAAATCAACGAAATCGCCGAAACCGCCCTCCGCCAAATCGCTCCCCCCGCGCCCGCGGTCCGCCCCACCGCGATTCTCCCCCGCTTCATCTGGCCCGCGATCGCAATCGCGGCCGCTGCCTACGTGCTCATTCTGAACATTTCGCCGATGCTTTTGCCCGACCCGGCATCCACCCCGCAACACGCCAGCGCGCCGGAAAAA
>CAZJCL010000128.1:6543-7704 GCA_964544025.1 uncultured Opitutales bacterium
ACCGATTATTTCAACGACGATCTGACCGCTGCCGAAGCGGCTACACGAGAAATCCTGGCCCTCGATTCCAGCAATGCCGAAGCCAGCGCGATGCTTCCTCGTATCGAAAAAGAAAAGCGGATCCCCGACCGCGACCAACACCGCGCCGCCATGCTCGCCGAAGTCAACTCCGCTTGGCAGCGCCCCCAGATTTACGTGGCCCGCGAAAGCGCCAGAACCCGTCCTCCCCCTGCCAGAATGCCGCGTCCGGAACCTCCCGCTCAGAACGCCCTTGGCTACTACGCCTACATGCTCCCACCCGAAGAACCCTACCGCCCGAACCAACCACAAAACGTCAACGCCTACGATCCCATCGACGAAACCGGTTTCCGTTCCCCGCTCGTCGCGCCGCTCTCGACCTTCTCCATCGACGTCGACACCGCCAGCTATTCCCACGTCCGCTCCCTCCTCAACCAAGGCTCCCTCCCTCCCGCCAGCGCCGTCCGCATCGAAGAATTCATCAACTACTTCCCCTACGCGGATTCCGCCCCGACCCAATCCCCCGCGGAGGGCGGCGCACCATTCGCAGTCCACCTGGAACAAGGCACCGCCCCCTGGAAACCGGAACACCAACTCCTCCGCGTCGCCCTCAAAGGCTACGAAATCCCATGGGACCAACGCCCCCCCTCCAACCTCGTTTTCCTCATCGACGTCTCCGGCTCCATGAACCACCCGAACCGCCTGCCGCTCGTCCAGGAAGCGTTGGCCCTGCTCGTCGAACGCCTCGACGAACGCGACCGCGTTGCCATCGTCGCTTACGCCGGCACCGCCTCCCTCGCCCTCCCCTCGACGACCGCCAACAACCGCGAAACCATCCGCCACGCCATCGACCAGCTCGCCGCCCGCGGCTCCACCCACGCCAGCGACGGAATCCAGCAAGCCTACAAAATCGCGCAAACCCACCTCATCGAAAACGGAAACAACCGCGTCATCCTCTGCACCGACGGCGATTTCAACGTCGGCATCACCGACCGCGGCGAGCTCGCCGAATTCGTCCAAAAACAAGCGGACCAAGGAATCTCGCTCGCCGTCCTCGGCTTCGGCATGGGCAATTACAAAGACAACATGCTCGAAACCCTCTCCGAAAAAGCAAAAGGCGTCTACGGCTACATCGACAACGCC
>CAZJCL010000129.1:0-7626 GCA_964544025.1 uncultured Opitutales bacterium
TGAAGTCGCTTGTGTAGTGTCGTGCGAGTTCATCCAGCATCGTTCGGCTCGGTGCGGTGACGAGATCGGCCGCTTCGAGACCGCGCCGGATTCGGTCGCGATAGGTCTTCCATTCCGGCGGCGGAGATTGGCGTTTTACCGCCGCGAACCAGGAGAAAACGCAGGAGTGGGCGACCATCAGGACTGGACGGTTCCATGGCAGGTTTCCGTGCGCGTAGTTGTTCAGATGGATCAGATCCGGCTGGAAATCTTCGGCGATTTGGAGCAGCCAGTTTCCGGCGGCATCGACATCGGCCCATGGCGAATCCATCCATTCCAGTTTGTATTCGCTTTCGAAAAGTTCGACGTGATCCAGATTTGCGATAGCCGTTCGCTGTTCTTGGTCGAGACGGCGTCCCATCGTGGCGAGGGCGAAGCGAATTCCGGTCGGCTGGAGCGCGCGCATCAGTTCGAGGCTAAACGTCCAGACGCCGCCCACGGTGTCGGCGGTCATCAGGATTTTTCGAACTGGCGTCTCGGTTATCGGCATGGGTTAAAAGATGACGCACGCCTTCATGAAGTTGTCGGGACGCGAGCGCATCGCTTCGAACGCGTCGGGAAGATCGCCGAGGGAGAAGCTGTGGGTGAAGAGTGGTTGAGGCGCGAGGCGTCCTTCTTCGATGGCGGAAAACGCGGAGCGCGCGCCGCTGAGATAGATGGCGGGATCGCGTTCGTGGGCGTTGATCACATCGAGGCCGCGCCAGTTCCAGAGTTGCATATTTATCTGGCGCGGACCGTCCTGGTGGAATCCGGCGACGACGAGGCGGCCGCGTTCGCGGGTCAATTCCGCCGCGAGATCGAGCGGCCATTGGAGTCCGACCGCTTCGATGACGACATCACAGAAATCGCCGCCGGTGATTTCCTTCACCTTTTCAATGATTCGCCAGTGGTCGTCCATGACGATCGTTTCGGCCGCGCCGAGTTGTTCGGCTAGTTGCAGCGCAAATGGGCGGCGGGAAATTGCGATCACTTTCGCGCCGGCCCGCGCGGCCAAATCTGTTAACAACGCTCCGATAAAACCGATGCCGACGATCGCGACGGTTTGTCCGGCTTGGATGCCGCTGCGGGCGAAAATGTTCATGGCGCAGCCGAGCGGTTCGCCGGGACAGGGCATGCCGTTGAACGAGGCTGGAATTGGAACGACCGAGCCGGCGTCGGCGAGATCGTATTCGGCGAAAGCGTGAAACGAAATCGCCGCGACGCGGTCGCCGATTCGCAAATCTTCCACCTCGTCGCCGATCGCGTCGATTACGCCCCAGCCCTCGTGTCCGGGCGATCCGGCTTCGAAAGGGTAGTTGAACCACGGGCGGCCTTCCCAGACGGGAATGTTGGAGCCGCAAACGCCGCAGCCTTCCAGCCGGACGCGAACTTCGCGCGGGCCCGGCAGCGGGCGCGGAGTTTTCTGAATTTCCAGCCGACCGGGTCCGTTCAGGACGGCGGCGAGCATTTGTCCATTAGTTGCCATTTCGCTTAGGAAGAGGAACCGGCGGTTTTTCGCGCGACGCGCCGGGATTTGCGGGGAGAACGAGGTCCAGTCGTCGCGAGCGAATTGCGTCTCTCGCGCAGGAGCCAATTATAGAGACGTTCCACGCCGGAACGAACGCCGGTTAATGGCCGCCAGCCGGTGGTTCGGGAGAAGGAGCGAATGTCGGAAACGTAATAACGCTGATCGGCTGCCCGCCATTCGTCGTAGCTAATTTCCGGGTACGCGCCGTGGATCTCTTCGATGATGTCCATCAATTCCAGAAGGCTGATCGTGCGTTGCGGGCCACCGCCGATGTTGAACGCCATGCCGCCGATGACTTGGATGTTTCGCTGGGCGGCGAGAAACGCTTCCACGAGATCCTCGACGAAAAGAACGTCGCGCACTTGCATGCCGTCGCCGAAAATCGTGATCGGCTTTCCGGACATCGCCTGCAAAAGAAAATGGGCGACCCAGCCCTGGTCTTCGGTTCCAAATTGGTGCGGACCATAGATGCAGCTCATCCGGAAAACGGCGGCGGGAATGTTGAAGGAGCCGGCGTAGTCGAGGACGTATTGGTCGGCGGAACCTTTGGAGCAACCGTATGGACTGTGGAATTGGAGATTCGTTTGCTCGCCGATTCCGTTTAGGCGGATCGCGTCGTCGACCGGTTGCCAGCGCGTCCCGCTTTGTTCGAGGCGAAGTTGGGGGAGAGCGCCGTAGACTTTGTTCGTCGAGGTGAAAATGACCGGCGGCGGTTCCTGGCGGTTGCGGATTCCTTCGAGGATGTTGAGCGTGCCTTGGGCGTTGACCTCGAAATCCTGACGCGGAGAAAGGAGACTGGTCGTGACGGCGACCTGGGCGGCGAAATGGAAAACCTCGTCGGCGTGTCGGACCGCTTCGCGAGTGAGAAACGGATCGCGAACGTCGGCGATTTCCACCTGGAGTTCGCGCGGATGTTGTTTGCAGAGCCAACGCAGATTTTCCTCCACGCCCGGCCGGGAAAGGTTGTCATAAATCAGGACGCGCTTGCCATCGCAAAGGAGGCGGTCGGCGAGATTAGTCCCGATGAAACCCGCGCCGCCGGTGATCAACGTGTAGCCGGAATGGGCGATGCCGAACCGGCTTTCGCTGAAAACGCTCTTGCTCTCGCCGCGAGGAGAGGCCATCGGAGTCGTGTAGATTTGTTGGAGACACGGGCTGACCGAATCGGACATTTCGCGCAATCCATCGAGACCTTCCTTTTCGAGAATCCGGAAGAGGAGTTTCGGGTGGCCGTCGTTTGTTTTCAGTCCGAGATGGTAGTGACGTTGGTCCTGGCGGAAGCCCTCCTGATGCGCCTGATCGGTTTTGAGGTCGCGGGAGGAATACCAGTAGACGCGTTCGACGTCGGCTTGCATGACGTCGCGGAACTGGAGGAGTTGCGTGAACTCGTCGTGTCTCCAAGTGGAGTAGCCGGTTTCGGTAATCCAGACGGAAGCGTCGACATTGTTCTGTTTGAGAATATCGCGGACGGCGCGGAGATTCGCGTTCCAGTCGGTCCAGTCGAATTCCCAAGTGCTGGGAAAACCGTGGATGCCGACAACATCGATGTGATCCAAAACGCCGCGGCGGCACATCAAGTCGAGCCAGTTCGGATCCACCGGGCACATGCCGCCCAAGACCGTTTTTTTACCGCGCTGGTGGGCCCAGTAGGCCGACATTTGGATCATGCTGGAAAAGATGTTCCAGTCGGGATCGAGGCGCCAATCCCAGTCGACGATCCCGTTTGGCTCGTTCCAAAGCTCGACATAGGAAAAATGTTCGCCGTAGCGGGTGATGGCGACATCGAGAAAATCGGCGAATTTTTTCGGTTCCCGCGGAGGCGAGGAAACCTTTGCCACGATCCCCTCGGAAGGAGGGGTGTAGGTAAAGCAAGGAAGGATGCGGACCTGTTGGGCGAGACGAGGGAAAAGCCAGTCGTACCAGGCAGGGCCGTCCGGAGTCAGGAAATCGGCCCAGGAAAGTCCGGTGCGGATTTCGGTGATTCCCAGAGCGGCGGCGTCGGCCAGCACATCTTCCACACGTTTCCTGTCGCCCACCTGGAACCATTCCAGCAATCCGAGCACCGGATCGGGGCGGGAAGATTCTGGCTCGTACCCGTTCGCTCCTTTTATCATATTGTCAGTCCTCGTTTTTCGAGTTCAGCGCTGGCGGCGTCGACCTGGTCTTCGGCGATCTGGCCTTCCAGCCACCCGGCGAGTTCCTGCACGCCCTGTTCGAGCGACACCTGCGGCTCGTAGCCGAGAACCGTGCGCGCGCGATCGATATCCGCGTAACAGTGACGAATGTCGCCTTGCCGGAATTTTCCGGTGATCAGCGGTTCCAGATTCTCCTTGCCGAGCGCCCGGCTAATGCTCGCCGCGACCTCGCGCACGGTGTAGTCGACTCCGCTGCCGATGTTGAAAACCTGATCGACCGCGGCCGGAGTTTCATAAGCGAGACGGCAGGCGCGGGCGATATCGTAGACGCTGACGAAATCCCGTTTCTGGTAACCGTCTTCGAAAATAACGGGTGCGTTGCCGTTGAGAAGGCGGGAGGCGAAAATCGCCAGGACGCCGGTGTAGGGATTCGAGAGCGATTGATAAAGACCGTAGGCGTTGAAGAAACGCAGCGCGACCGACGGGATGTTGTAGGCGCGTCCGGTGATGAGACAAAGGCGCTCCTGGTCGTATTTAGAAAGAGCATACACAGACGCCGGGACGGCGACTTTGGTTTCTGGAGTCGGAACCGGTTCCAGCGGTTTTTCCTCGGAATCGTAGAGTTCCCATTCGCCTGTCCGAAGTTGTTCGAGGGAGCGTTCCGGGGGAGATTGGATGTTGCCGTGGCTGTCGCGGTAGAGGCCCTCGCCGTAGATGCTCATGCTGGAGGCCACGACCAGTTTCTTGACCGGGTTGGCGAGAAGGGCTTCGAGAAGAACGGCGGTGCCGATGTTATTGACGGCGGTGTAGTGCTCGATCTCGTACATGCTTTGGCCGACGCCGACAGCGGCGGCCAAGTGGAAAACACCGTCGACTCCTTTGAGCGCTCGATGAACGGTGACGGCGTTGCGGACGTCGCCGTGGACGAAATCGACTTCCGGGTTGAGATACGCGGGCCGCTTCCTCTCGGGTCCGTGAACCTGCGGGAGAAGGGCGTCCAAGACGCGAACGCGATAATTTTTCGCCAACAGCTCGTTAGCCAAATGCGAACCGATAAAGCCGGCACCTCCTGTAATGAGTATAGTTTCCCCCATCGTATTTGTCTTAGTAAAATTCAGTTTGTGTTATATAAACTGGTTGCTGCTGCTGTAGCGAAATTGATGCCAGTTGTTGTAAATGTTTCGCCTTGTGCTCGTAGAGGGACGTTTCGCGGCTGGCGGAATCTTCGTGTCGCGCATTTTGCAATAGAATCGTCCCGATGCCGGTGCAGATTACCGCTCGTCGGCCATTGACAATTTCAATCAAGGCCGGCGAGCTTTAGTAAGCGGACTTTGGCGGGAAGAAGATTTGGCGAATGGTGGCCAGGACGATTTGCAGATCGAGAAGAAGCGACCAGTGATTGATGTAGAAAATATCGTATTTGATTCTCTCTTGCAGGAGGCCGAGTTCGGAAATTTCGCCGCGGTAACCTTTCGATTGCGCCAGACCGGTGATGCCGGGTTTCACGAAGTGGCGCGTGTAGTAGCTCTTCATGAGACGCGAGAATTCCTGGTCGTGTTTGATGAGATGCGGACGGGGGCCGGAAATGCTCATGTCGCCGAGAAGGACGTTAATGAACTGGGGGATCTCGTCGATGCTGGTGCGCCGCATGAACTTGCCAAACGGGTAAATCCGCTCGTCGTCGCTGGTGGCTTGCTTCGCGACCTGTGCTTCCGTTTGTTCCATGTCGTACATGGTGCGGAATTTGATAATGTTGAACTTGTGCTTGGTAAGTCCGGTGCGGGGTTGGGTGTAGAAAAGGGAACCGGGAGCTTGGCGGCGTTGGAAGAACCAGACGACGAGCATCAATGGCGGGAGAATGAAAGCGACGACGGGCAACGCGAACGCAACGTCGAACATTCTCTTTATAGAACGATTGATCGGATTTTCGAGGGGCTCGTTCTCCAGAGTGAAGAAAGTGTATTCACCTTCGTGCTCTACGATTACCGGATGATTGTATTCTTTTTCCCAATTGTTATAGATGCGAATGCGGCATCCGTAACGCTGGGAAATGTCGATGATTCGCTGGGTTTGTTCGTCGGTGAGATAATTTTGCAACAGGATGATCTGGCCGACGGGTTGCGATTCCAAAACTGTTTCGAGATCCGCGATTCCGCCGAGATGCGGCATCCGGCGGAGGGGAGTCGCGCCTTGATCGTCGGAAAGGAGGCCGACCGGTTGCACTCCGAGATTTGCTTTCTTTTCGATCCAGCGGGAGAACCGGCGCGTTTCTTCCGTGCTACCGATAAACAGGGTGGGAACGCTGCTGGTCTTGAAGACGATGCGGCAGATCAGGCCGGGAAGATAGTAGTTCAGGATGAAGAGAAGGATTCCGGTCAGAAAAAGGAAACTTCCGAGAAAGAGGCGGCTGATGTGTCCGTCTTTGGTGGCGAAGGCGGCCGCGAACAGGATTAGAGAAAGGCGAAGAATTTGTTGTATCGCCAGTTGAGCGGCTTCCACCCCAGTTAGATTTCCGAGGCGTTGTCCCCAAGCTTGGTATACGCGAAGAGTAGCTAACATTCCGCCGGAAACGCACAGGAAATACAAATTATAGTCGGTATCGTCGAGAAGCTCGATTAAGCCTGTCTCACCGATTGCTCGAATAAAAAAAAGGAAGAAAAGGGAAACGATGATCGTTACCCATATTCCGTGGAGAGTTGTTAGGCCTTCTTGACGATTTCTAAGCATAATGAAGCGTAAAACTAGGTGTTGCTTCCCGGGTTCCGAACGTCTGTTGTGGAACGGCGTCAAGAATATCAGATCGACAAAGACAATCCAATCGGGACGCACCCGAGAGGTCGCTTAGGGAAAAGAGAGCGGCTGGTTAAGGTCCTTGTTCAGATTGACAAGGTATTCCCCGAACGACGGTGGGGGCGGATTTCGGGGAAGTTCGAACGGGGGTTTCCGAGCGCGTCCCTACGCGCCCATCGCGTTTTCCTGTTCGACCCATTGGACGCAGTATTGGACCAGCTCGGCACCGCTGCGAAGATTGAGCTTTTCCTTGATGTGCGCGCGGTGGGATTCCACGGTCTTCACACTGACGTTCAAGCTGGCGGCGATTTCCCGGGTGGTTCGTCCTTCTCCGATGAGCTGGATGATTTCGAGCTCGCGGTCGCTGAGGTGATCGATGGGGCTGCCGGCGCTGGCGCGACCGTTCACGATTTGGTGCAGAATTTGCGCTCCCACTTTTTCGCTGACGTAGATGTCGCCCATGAGCGTCCTGCGGATGGCGGAGATTACGCGATCCGGCGGTTCCTGCTTCATGACATACGCATTGGCTCCCGCGCGGAGAACGCGTTGGGCGTATATATGTTCGTCATGCATGGAGAGAACCATGATGCGCAGGTTCTTATAGAGCGCTTTTATGCTTTTGGTTAATTCAATTCCGTTGTTTCCCTGTAACGAAATATCGACGATGACGAGATCGGGTTGCTTGATAGAAATGCCATTGAGTGCCCGGGGAGCATCTTCGGCTTCCCCGCAGACGAAAAGATCGGGTTCGGCGTTGATTAATTGCGTCAATCCCTGACGCATCAGCGGATGATCGTCCACGACGAAGATGGCGCGTTTTTCTGAGGATTCCGAGGATTCCGCGTTGGTAATGTTCATTTACAGTGTCCGACAGATTCGAGAGGTCCGGTTCGTCTTTGGGAACCGGAAATGCGCGACGCCCGCTGGTGAGGCCGCTGGGAAGGTTTTATCGCTAATCGCTATTTGCGCATCGGCTTACCGTAGGCGCGAGGGGCGGGTTGAACAATCGGGGGAGCGCCTGAGCGGGCTGTCGGCGAAAACAGGATTGAGGAAGTAGTGGGGGTGGAAAGGGGTGCGGGCGTTTCAGTCGTCCCTTCGGGACTTGGCTGGTTGTTTGTTGTTTGCCCGGCGCTGAAGCGCCGGGTTATTCTCGGG
>CAZJCL010000130.1:0-7517 GCA_964544025.1 uncultured Opitutales bacterium
CCTGCCGCCTTCCTCCCGCCCGCCGCAGGCAATCCCCATCCCCGCAACATCTCCTCAAAACCCGCCAAATCCCGCGCCCGCGTTTCCCCCGGCTCCCATTCTCCCCATCCAAAACATACCAACTCCAACCCCCTCTCCGCCGCCTCCGCCGAATCCCGCAACTTCACCGTCCCCGCCGCCAAATTCCGCGGATTCGCAAACGCCGCCTCCCCCGCCGCCAACCGTTCTTCATTGATCCGCCCAAACTCTTCAAAACCCATAAAAACCTCCCCCCGAATCTCGATCCGCTCCGGAATCGCCGCCCCGCCGTCCGCCCGCAACTCCTCCCGCACCGCCCCGATCGTCCGCGCGTTCTCCGTAATATCGTCCCCTTCCACCCCATTCCCCCGCGTCACGGCCCGCACCAACTTTCCCCGCTCATACACCAGACTCACCGCCACCCCATCGAATTTCGGCTCCACCCAATAAACAACATCCTCCCGCCCCAACGCCTCCGCCACCCGCCGATGAAACCCCGCCAAATCCTCCTCCGAATGCGCCTTCTCCAAACTCAACATCGGCACCCCATGCCGATACCGCGCAAATCCTTCCACCCGGTCATCCCCCACCGCCCCGATCTCCGCGACCAAGTCCGCCGCCTCCGGATACAACTCCTCCAGCCGCGAAAGCTCCCCCTTCAACCGGTCGTATTCAAAATCGCTGATCTCCGGCGACGCCTCCCGAAAATAAAGCTCATCATGCCGCGCGATCTCCCTCCGCAACTCCCCAATCCGCTCCTCCGGCGACACCGCCCCCACCGAAGCCGCCAAAGAAACCAAAAGAAAAACCAAAATCCGAAAGCTCATGGGTAAAAGAAAGTCTCCCCCTCATTTCGCCCCCAAAACCTCCCTATGTCAACCTCCGACACCCCTTCCGCCAAATGCCTCCCCGCCCCCAGTCTCCAAGTCCCCCCCTTCCCTCCCTCCGCTCCTTCCGTTAATCCCCCAGCCCAAGTCATCTATGCCCATCTGTGCCATCTGCGGTCCCCCCTCCGAGCTCAAGCCTTCCGTGTTTTCCGTGTCTTCCGTGGTTCAAAAATACAGAGCCTCCGCCCTCCTCCCAGATTTGTGTCTATTCGTGTCATTCGTGGTTACTCCCCTCCCCCCATCCCCCATCCGCCCGCTCCCCGAGTTTAACGAAACTCCGCTGGAACATTGCGCGTTCCCTCGTTACCTGACATTACTCGCCTTTTAATGATCGAAATCCGACAGCTCCAACCGTCCCCACAGCCGCGCCGGCCAATCCCCGGAGCCTGAGCCACGATGATCTTCTTCGAAACACCCATCCCATTCCCCTGGATCGCCGCCGGAGCCATCGCCGCGATTCTCCTCCTGCTCCTCGCCTGCTTCCGCCTCAAAAACCTCGTCCGCCCCAACTACCTCTGGACCCTCGCCGGCCTCCGTTTCGCCTCCTTCCTCGGCGTTTTCCTCCTCCTCCTCAACCCCTACCAACTCCAGCGAAAACCCGACCAGGACGGTTTCCGCGTCGCCGTCCTCCTCGACGCCTCCGGCAGCATGGACACCTTCGATCTGCCCGACCCCAACCGCAGCCGCTTCGACGTCGTCAACGACTGGCTCACCCGCGACACCGATTCCCCCCTCGCCGCCCTCCGCGAATCCGGCTACCAACTCGACATCGCCCTTTTCGCCGAGGAAACCGTCCCACACACCACCGGCCCCGCCCATCCGCTCCCCGGCTCCACCGCCATCGGCACCGTCCTCCGCGACCTCCTCGCCGCCTCCCCCTCCGCCACCGGCCCCCAACTCGGCGGCGTCCTCCTCGCCACCGACGGCCAATCCAACTCCGGCCCCGCCCCCACCGAAATCGCCCACGAATTCCGTCTCCGCGGCATCCCCGTCACCACCATCGGCATCGGCTCTCCCCAACCGCCCGGCGAAATTTCCGGCGAATTCGCCTCCCCCCGCTACTCCGGCGAAAAAGGCCAACCGCTCGAACTCCAAATCCGCCTCCGCAACTCCCGCTCCTCCGCCGAAACCGTCCGCGTCGATCTCGAACATCAAGATCGCGTTGTCGCATCCAAAGAGGTCAATCTCCCCGCCAATTCCGAACAAACCGTCCCCTTCACCGTCACCCCGTTCCAAACCGGCGGCCAAGCCTACCGCGTCGCCATCCACCGCCCCGGCGCGCCTCCCCAAACCGACATCGCCGCCGTCCAAATCGACGAACCCGACACCTTCCGCCTCCTCTACCTCTCCGGCCGCCCCGCCCCCGAACTCCGTTTTCTCCAGCAATCCCTCCGCGATTCCGAACAAATCTCCTTCGAGGCCATTGTCCGCACCGGCGAAGAAGCCCTCTTCCACCTCCTTCGCCCCGAACAAGAAGCGCTGGCCGCCGAAACCTTCCCCACCGAACCGCTCTTCTACAACGGCTACGACGCCATCCTCCTCCACCAATCCGCCCTCGCCGAATTTCCCGACGGCGGAACCGCGCTCCGCGATTTCGTCCAACACCGCGGCGGCGGCCTCCTCTTCATCGGCGAAACCACCGGCCTTTCCGCCGATTGGCTCAGCCTCCTCCCGATCACGGAAACCGAACCGCAAACCCCCGCCCAAATCCGCCCGCTCTCCGTCAGCGTCGCCCCGCTCTTCCACGAAGTCTCCGGCGGCGCCCTCTTCAACCGCCCCGCCCCGTTTCTCCCCGCGCAATTTCCCGCCTTCCTCGCCACCGAAACCAAACGAGGCGCCCGCCCCGTCCTCCAAACCGCCGACGCCAACCGCCCGCTCATGGCCGCCCAAGCCTACGGCGCCGGACGCGTCGCCTGGCTCGGCACCGAAAACACCTGGCGCTGGCGGCTCCAATCCGACACCGGCCTCGACCAGCACCGCGCCTTCTGGAACCACGCGCTCGTCTGGCTCGCCTCTTCCGGACGCCCCCGCCTCGACGTCGATTTCCAGGGAAAACGCGTTCCGCTCGCCGCCGATCTCGACGCCGGCATCGACGTCATGGGCTCCGATTTCCGCCCCGCCCGCCAAGCCGACGTCACCGCCACCGTCGAAACTCCTTCCGGCGAAACCCGCCAAATCCGCCTCCTCCCCTCGCTCCGCAAACCCGGCCGCTTCGAAACCGATTTCCGCCCCGACGAAGCCGGCGAATACCGCGTCCAATACCGCGTCGCCATGCCCGAAGGCGAAGAACTCACCTACGACGCCTTTTTCATCGCCTCCCACCACAGCGGCGAACGCGAAAACACCGCCTACCGCGAAGACCTCCTCCGCGATCTCGCCCGTCTCACCGGCGGCCAATTCCTTCGTTACGACGCCGCCGGAAACCTCCGCGAAATCCCCCTCGCCGAAGGAATTCCCACCCGCGAAACCCGCCGCTACCTCGCCCGCAACTGGCTATTTCTCCTCCTCTTGGCCGCGCCTCTTTTCAGCGAATGGTATATTCGCCGCAAACTCGGTTTAAAATAATGGAAAACACCCACCCGATTTCGCGTCTTCTTCTCCGCGCCGCGCTCGCCGTCATTCTCGCCGCCGCGCCCTCCGCTTTCGCCCAAGCTCCCCAACCGCTCCAACCGCCCGCCCTCCCTCCGGAAATCCAATCCCAACTCGACCGCGCCCGCCAGGAAATGGCCACCGAAGATCCCTACTGGCAGGAAACCGTCGACCGCGCCCTCGAACAACTCCGCACCGGAAACGCCGAACAACGCCGGTCCGCCGTCATGCTCCTCGGCAAATACCCCGCCCCGCCCGCCCAAGCCGCCGTTTCCGAAGCGCTCGCCGATTCCGACGCCGCCGTCCGCCGCGCCGCCCTCGTTTCCCTCCTCGAAGCGCAAACCCCGATCCCGCCCGAAACCGGCGCGCGCATGCTCGCGCTTCTCGCCGATCCCGATGTCTCCATCCGCCGGATCGCCTCCAACGCCGCCCCGATGATGCTCCGCTTTTTCTCGCTCACCATGAACCCCGGCGACCTCCAGCCCCAACGAAATTTCCCGCCCGCCGTCGACGAAGCCATCCGGAAAGCCTTCCGCGATCCCGACGCCGCCGTCCGCCGAAACATGGTCCAGCATTACCCGTATCTCCGCGTTTCGCTCCCGCAGGAAACCCTCGTCGCGCTCCTCCACGATTCCGATCCGGAAGTCGCGATCCACGCCGTCCGCTGGGCGCTTCCCCTTCTCGACGAACCGACTCTCGCCGCCGAATCCTCCCCACTCGCCGAAAACGAAAACCCGCTTTTCCGCCTCGAAATCGCCCGCGCCCTCCAGCACGCCTCCTCCCCCGCCGCCCGCTCGATTCTCGAAAAACTCGAACAAGATCCGCACGACCCCGTCGCCATCGAAGCGATGCTCAGCCGTTTCCGCCGCGACGCGAATCCCGAACTTTACCGCGAACTCGTCGACCGCTACCGCCAAAGTTCCGGCAACAGCGACGCCGCGCAACGCATCATCTTCTCCGCCCAATTGCTCGGCCCCGCCGGAGAATCCTTCCTCCGCGAATGGATGAACGACGAAAACCCCGCCCACCGCCAACACGCCACCCAAGCCTTCCTCAGCGGCTACGGCACCAAAGCCGAAACCGGTTTCCTCCTTTCGCTGCTCGACGATTCCACGCCCGTCATCCGCCAGCAAGTCATGCAACTTCTCATGCGCGGCCGTGCTCCGCTTTCCCCCGAGCAAATCCGCTCCATCGCCGCCCACCGCTACCCCGACGTCCGCCGCCTCACCGCGCAACTCACCGCCGTTCTCCCACAGGAAACCGCCGAAAACCTCCTCATGGAACTCCTCCTCGACGACCAAACCGAAGTCCGCGTCGCCGCCCTCCAGCAAATCGCCAGCCGCCGGATCTCCGGCTGGGAAGAAATTCTCCTGCTCTCGCTCCACGAGGAAAACCCCGCCATCACCCAAACCAGCCTCGTCTGGCTCACCCGCCAACCCACCCCGCAAATCCTCCAACGCCTCGCCGATTTCGTCTCCCAAAATCCCAACTCCTCCGCCCGCCCCCGCATCGACGCCTTTCTTCAGCAACACTCCGCCCGCGTTCCAAATTAAACAAAAAATTCCGTTAACCACAGATGTCACAGATAAGCACAGATGAACGTAAACACCGCGCTTTCGTCCATTGCTCTCCATTCGCGGTTGTCCGTCCGGTTTCCGTGTATTCCGTGTCTTCCGTGGTTAAAAATCACCAACCAATCTCCCACACCAATTCGTGTTCATTAGTGTCCATTGCTTCGCCATCTCCGCTACCGCTCCGTCGTGGTTAAACACTGCGGTTTTTAGAATGAAACGATTCGCCCTCCTCCTCCTTTCCCTTTTCCTCGCCACCGCGATTTCCTCCGCGCAAACCGCCGATACTCCGGCCCTCCGGATCGTCCAACTCGTCGAAGCAAACCCGCTCCACCGCAATTACCCGACCGCCCTCCCGTCGCTCATCCAGCACCTCAACGAAATCTCCACCGCCCGCCTCCACCCCGACCCGCTCTTCATCGAATCGTTCGAGGACGAACGCCTTTTCGAATCCCCGCTCGTGTATCTGAATTTCGGCGACAAAACCGACTGGAACCTCACGGCCCGCGAAAAGGAAAACCTCAAAACCTTCCTCGACCGCGGCGGCTTCCTCTACATCGACGCCGGCATCACCTCCGAATTTCTCCGCGGCGACGCCCTTCACGGCCAACGTCACAGCTTCGCCGATTGGCAAATCCATCCCGCCATCGAAGAACTGTTCCTCTCCCTCTACCCCGAAAAACGTTTCTCCCGCGTCCCCCGCTCCCACCCGCTTTTCCGCGTTTTCTACAGCGGCCTCCCTTCCCCCGAAGATCTTCCCGAAGAGGTCGTCGATTACGTGGTCAACGAGAAATGGCCGCAAGGCACCTACTCCTACCTGCAACTCGAAATCGACGACCGCATCGCCGTTCTCGCCTCGCCGATCGTCGCCATGGGCTGGGGCCGCGATCACCTCGGCGCCTGGGCCAACCCGATCGCTTTCCGCGTCCGCGAATCCGGCGAAGGTCTCGCCGAACAACTCGAAACCGCCGCCTACCGCGGCGAAAGCTACGAAGCCACCCGCGAAGACGGACGCACCGACATCATTTTCTCCCAGGAACCCGGTCGCCCCTCATGGGTGCAGGAACCCGACGGCCGCTGGCGCATTTTCCGTTATTACCACAGCCGCGAAATCAGCGACTACGCCCACCAATTCTACACCCAGCTCGGCGCAAATATTTTCCTCTACGCCCTCACCCACTGAGGCTCATTTCCCCACCAACATCGCCACCGCCCGCTCCACGATTTTCTCCACCGGCCACATCCGCCCCTGCCCCTCGTAACCGCACGCCAGCATCCCCTCCTCCGGACCGATAAACTCGTGCCCCCGATCCTGCAACGTCCGCAAATTCGTCTGCGTCGCCGGATGCGAATACATTTTCCCGTTCATCGCCGGCGCGATCAAAACCGGTGCCCGGCACGCCAGATAAAGCGAAGTCAACTCGTCGTCCGCCAACCCGTGCGCGAATTTCGCCAAAATATCCGCGCTCGCCGGCGCCACCAGCAGCAAATCCGCCTTGTCCGCCAATTCGATATGCCCCGGCTGCCACCCCTTCCCCTCCTCCCAAAGACTCCGCGCCACCACGTTCCGGCTCAACGACTGCAACGTCGTCGACGTAATAAAATGCTCCGCCGCCTTCGTCATCACGACAAACGGATTCGCCCCCAGCTTCCGCAACTGACTGACCAAATCCGCCGCCTTGTAAGCCGCGATCGACCCGGTCACCCCCACGACAACAATTTTCCCCTGCAGCGGCTGATTCATACCCAATCAACAAACCCCGCCTCCCGCCCCCAATCAATCCGAATCGCGCTTACTCCCGCGCAACTTCAGCTATTGACCAGACAGCCAAAATAGCTATTTTACCCATTATGTCGAAACCTTATTCCTCATCATTCCAACCAACGCTCAAAGTGGAAGAGCTTCCTCCGGTTACCGCCACGGCATTAAAAAACTCGACCGCCGACGTTCTCGATCAAGTGGTCACGCAAGGAGCCGTGGCCATCATGAGGCACGACAAACCGCGCGCGGTCCTCGTCTCGATCGAGCAATACGAACGAATGACAAGCGTGGAAAACAGTCTCCTCAACGAGCTCCAGGCGGAATATCGCGGCATGCTCGAAAAAATGCAGGAACCAGAGCAGAAAGCGGCGGCGAAACGCTTATTTGAGGCAACACCCGAAGAACTTGGCGCCGCTGCCGTTCGAGGAGCACAACGGAAACGCACGTGAGCTCGCAACCAACAATCGTCGTCCTGGCGGGCGTCAATGGCGCCGGGAAAAGTAGCATCGCGGGAGAATTCGCCGAGACTGACTCCGATTTCTATTACAACCCCGACACCATCGCCCAAAAAATCCGCGCGCTCCATCCGCACATTTCCCAAACCCTTGCCAACGCCCACGCTTGGCAGATCGGCAAGTCGCTTTTGGAGCAAGCCATCGAAGAACGCCAGGATTACCGTTTCGAAACCAC
>CAZJCL010000131.1:0-2946 GCA_964544025.1 uncultured Opitutales bacterium
GCAAATCACAAAAACCCGCCCGCCAACCGCAACGTCACCCAACTGATCGCGATCGCCAGACCGAAACTCCACAACGTTCCGATCAACACGTATTCCGAAACATTCTGCTGCTTCGCCTCCTCGAACCGCAAAATCGATTTCGCCGCGATCAAAAATCCGATTCCCGCCGGAAATCCGATCGCCATAAACAAAAAAATCAACGCCCGCTCCAACCGCCCAATCCGCGCTCCCCCGCCCGGAAGCCCCTTCGCCAACGCCTCCCGCAACGCCCCGTTCCCCTCCACCATCTCCCCCGCCACCCGGCTGATAAAATATCCGGCCCCGTAAATCGCCGCGAAAAATCCCGCTCCCACAATAATCCACCGCCGCCCGTCCACCGAAAATCCCTCCGAAATCCATCCCCACCGCGCCGCCAGCAACGCGATCCCCGCCAACGACAGCACATGCGCCAACTGATCCAGCGCAAACGCCCGCGGCGTCGGCGAAAAACACGCCTTTCCCCGATCAATAACCGCGTGCGCCAAAAACACCGCCAGCGGAATCCGCCATTCCGTCCAGTCTTGCAGAACCAAATACGCCACCAGCGCATGCACCCCGCTATGGATAAACAACGGCCGCGCCCGGTGCTTGTTTCCGGCCATCTCCCCCGTCTGCAACAGAAAATCGCCGTAGCAATGGGCCGCGAGCAACAAAATGAAAACTTCAGGCAGAGTGGTCATAGAAAGCATCCCGCAACCCCACAAACTTGCTTTTCCCAATAGCAACCTCTATACATTGCATTCTCCTTCCGGTTTCAAAAACCGCGTCGACGCCTCCAGCACCGGATGCAAATGACTGCTCCAGCAAACCCGCGTCAACGCATTCGCGATCGCCTGCCGCGTCGGAGCCTTCCCATCCTCCTTCCGCGCCAACGCATGCTCCGCCGTCTCCTCCTGCGTCCAACCCCGCATCGCCCCGTAAACCGCCACCGATTCCGCGTGCGAAAACCGCCCCACCGCCAAATCCAGCAACGGCAGCGACATCCGGTTGATAGCCTCCACCTGCGCCGGCCCGTCCGGCCATTCCAGCCACAAACTCAAATCCCCCCGCAACGCGTCCAACCCCCGCCCCGACCGGATAAACGCCTCCCCGTTCGACTCGCTGATCTTGCTCTTCGTCAAAACCTCCACCGTCCCCACCCCGATTCCGACCCGCGTATCTACGTTCTCCCGCGATGGATGCGCCTTCAATCCCGCCCGCATAAAAATCGCCGCCCGCAACGCCAGCGAAACATCCGTCAGGCAAACCTGCCAACTGTCCCCCCGGAACGCCTCCAATTTCCCCACCACCACCTCCCCGTGCGTCTCCGCGAAATCCCGCGCCAGCACCTTCAGCCACCCCTGAAGCTCCTTCCGCAAAGTCGCCGGCAAACGGCTCGATCCGATCACATCTCCCGTAAGAACGGCGTAAAGTTCCATAATTCGGCAGCTCCCAATTTAATCACCCGACCATGCGAAACCCGCCCGCCCCCCGCAACCCTTTTCCAACCAACAACCACCACCCAATAACCAATAACAAATAACCAATAACCAACACCCCCCAAGATTGACTCCCCCGCCCCTTTCCCTCATGGAAAACATTTCACCGCAACTATGGAAGCCAATCGCCACCCGCTCGTCGGAGTCATCATGGGAAGTCAATCGGACTGGAGCACCCTCCAGCACACCGCCACGACCCTCGACCAGTTCCAAATCCCTTACGAAAAGGAAATCGTCAGCGCCCACCGCACCCCCGAGTGGCTCTTCGAATACGCCCGCACCGCCGAATCCCGCGGCCTCCAATGCATCATCGCCGGCGCCGGCGGAGCCGCCCACCTCCCCGGAATGGCCGCTTCCATGACCGAACTCCCCGTCCTCGGCGTCCCCGTCGAATCCGCCGTCCTTCGGGGAGTCGATTCCCTCCTCTCCATCGTCCAGATGCCCGCCGGAATCCCCGTCGCCACCTTCGCCATCGGCAAAGCCGGCGCCACCAACGCCGCCCTCTTCGCCGTCGCCCTCCTCGCCCGCCAGAACGAAACTCTCGCCGCCAAACTCCGCGAATTCCGCCAAAACCAAACCGCCAAAGTCCGCGAAACAAAACTCCCGTGATCACACCCGGAAAAACCATCGGCATCTTCGGCGGCGGACAACTCGGCCGCATGACCTCCATCGCCGCCCGCAAAATGGGCTACCGCATCCACATCTTCGAACCCGGCGAGAATTCCCCCGCCGGACAACTCGCCGACGCGGAAATCAACGCCTCTTACCGCGACGAAGAACGCCTCCTCCGTTTCCTCCAGGAGATCGAAGTCGGCACCTTCGAATTTGAAAACATCCCCGCCCAATCCCTCCGCCGCGCCGCCGAAATCCGCCCCATCCATCCCTCCCCCGACGTCCTTCTCATCTGCCAAAACCGCGAACGCGAAAAACTCTTCCTCCGCGAACGCGGATTCCCCCACGCCCGTTTCGCCGTCGTCTCGTCCGCCGACGAACTCGCCGCCGCCGTCGAAGATCTCGGCCGCCCTTGCGTCCTGAAAACCGCCGATTTCGGCTACGACGGCAAAGGCCAAATCAAAATCCGCGAAAACGATTCCCTCCCCGAAATCTGGGAACAATTCAACGCCCCCCGCGGCGTCGTCGAGGAATGGATCGATTACCAGGCCGAACTTTCCGTCATCTGCGCCGCCAACCCCTCCGGCGAATCCTCCACTTTCCCCGTTTCGGAAAACATTCACACCGACCACATCCTCGAATACTCGATCGTCCCCGCCCGCATCGACCCGAAACTCCAGGAACAAGCCACCGAAATCGCCCAAGCCATCGCCAAAGCCATCGGCCTCACCGGCCTCCTCGCCACCGAATTCTTCCTCACCCAGGACGGCCGTTTAATCGTCAACGAACTCGCCCCCCGCCCCCACAACTCCGGCCA
>CAZJCL010000131.1:3046-6060 GCA_964544025.1 uncultured Opitutales bacterium
CCCGGCCCGTGCACTCCCTCGATTAAAATCCCCTCCACATCCGCCGTCTTCGAAGGACCCGTGATCCAGATCACATTCGGATCGTCGTCCAAACTCGCCACCGCCTCCGCCGTATCCCGCAAAATCTCCTCCCGCCGAAAACACGCCACATGCACCCACGGTGCCAGCGCCCCCAGTCGGCTCGACGTCCCCCGATCCGTCACCACCACCGAACCCGTTTCCGCGATCGCCGCCCGCGCCCGAGTAATCCCAAACTGGTAATCATCCAGCCGCTCCCGCTCAAAAACCGTCTCCCACCAAATCTCCTCCCCAAAAACCCTCTCAAAAACCGGCACCAACTCCGGATCACAATACCCCCTCAAATACCCAAACGTCCGCAAATACTCCCCCAACTCCTCCGGCCTCTCCAGCGGCAACCCATGCACTGCCGTTAACCGCTCGCAAAACACCCCCCACCGGTCCTCCAACGGCCGCACCCCCGTCACCCCCAACCGGGTCTCCCACTCCGGATAAGCCGCCCGCTCCGGCAACCCCTCCAAAGCCCCCCGCACCCGCCCAAAAACCACCCCCCGCTCCCCATTCTCCTTCTCCATAATTAGTGTCAATTCGTAGTTAAAAAAAACAGAACCCAAGCCTTCCTGTTACCCCCTAACTCTCTCCCAATCCAAAATCCAAAATCTCCCATCATTCGTGTCAATTAGTGTCCATTCGTGGTTAAAAAACCAGAGCCCAAGCCTTCCGTGTATTCCGTGTATTCCGTGGTTAAAAATCAGCGTTCAAGTTCCCCACATTCAAGTTCCCCACATTCAAGTCTCCCCATTCCCCTTCATCCACTTCCGAAACTCCCCGCCCCGCCACTCCGGCAACTTCCGCGATTCCGTCCAAGCCCGCAACGCCGGCACCGGAATCATCTCCACCGGCAAATGGTTCATCAATCTCCCCGCCGCCAGCGACGCCCGCCAAACCGTCGGCGAACTCGCCAGATGCGACCACGCCCCCATCGGCGGCGTCCCCGGCGATTTCACCCCTTCCCGTTTCGCCCGGTCCCGCAGCCGCAGCAGCAAATCCGGAATCGGAATATTCACCGGACAAACCTCGTGACACGCCCCGCAAAGCGACGACGCCTTCGGCAAATCCGCCAGCTCCGAAAACTTTTCCCCCGCCAAAAGCGGCGACAAAACCGCCCCCACCGGCCCCGGATAAACGCTCCGATACGCGTGCCCCGAAGCCTGCCGATACACCGGGCAAACATTCAGACACGCCCCGCACCGAATACACCGCAAAATCTCCGAACACTTCGTCGCCAGCACATCCGTCCGCCCGTTATCCAGCAAAATCACGTGCATCTTTTTCGGCCCGTCCGGCTGATTCTCCGCTTTCGGACCCGAAATAAATTCCGTGTAAACCGTCAACTGCTGCCCCGTCCCCGACCTCCCCAGCAACGCCAAAAACAGCGACAAATCCCGGTCCCGCGGCACCAGTTTCTCAATCCCGACGATCGCGATATGCACATCCGCCGCCGCCAAACAAAACCGCGAATTCCCCTCGTTCGTCACCAAAACCAGCCGCCCGCTTTCCGCCACCAGAAAATTCGCCCCCGTCACCCCGACCTTCGCCTCCAGATACTTGTGACGCAAATATTCCCGCGCCCGCTTCGTAATAACCTCCGGCTGATCGTTATACTCCCCCAACCCCTCCCGCTCGAAACTCCGCGCAATCCCCCGCCGATTTTTATGAATGATCGGCTTCACGATATGACTCGGATGATCCCCGTCGATCTGCACGATAAACTCCCCCAAATCCGTCTCCAAACTCTCGACCCCTTCCCGCTCCAGAAACTCCGTCAACCGGATCTCCTCCGTCGCCATGCTCTTCGACTTCACCAGCTTCGTCGCCCCGCTTTCCCGCAGAATCCGCAAAACCGCCCGGCACGCCGCATCCCCATCCGTCGCCCAATGCACCTCCACCCCGTTCTCCCGCATCCGCGTTTCCGCCTGCGCCAAATACGTATCCAAATGTTCGAGCGTATGCTGCTTGATTTCCCCCGCCGTCCGCCGCAACAAATCCGGATCCGCAAAATCCGCGAACAGCGATTCCGTCCGTTTCTCGTAACCCGCCGCCGAATTCTCCCGCACCGCCTTCCGGACCTCCTCGTCCAGCTCCCGCGCGAACACATCCACCGGTTGCGCCTTCACGAAATCAGCCCTCCGTTCCGCAGCGCGTCCCGCAACACCTGCACCACATGCCGCGTCTTCACCGCCCGCCCCGATTTCTCCGCCATCCCGCCCAAATGCATCAAACACCCCATGTCCCCCGAAACCAGCACATCCGGATTTCCCGCCAAAACATAATCCAGTTTCAAACTCCCCATCGCCGCCGAAATCGACGGAAACGTCACCGCAAACGTCCCGCCAAACCCGCAACACTGCTCCCCCTCCCCAAACGGCACCACCTCCAGCCCCGAAATCGACTCCAGCAAACGCATCGTCGCCGGACCGCTCTTCGTCCCCCGCGAATGACACGACCGGTGAAACGCCACCTTCCCGAAAAACTCCCCCGGCCATTCCGTCACGCCCAACCCGTTCACGATGAAATCCGCCACCTCCCACGTCCGCCCCGCCAGCCGTTTCACCTCCGGCAAATCCGCCTCCTCCTCGAACTCCAGCGGCGCCCCGTGAAACAGCATCGCCGCGCACGACCCCGACGGCACCACCACCGGCGCCTCCCCCGAAAACACCCGCAACGTATGCCGCACCACCCGCCGCGACGACCGCCAATCCCCCGCGTTAAAAGCAGGCTGACCGCAGCAAGTCTGCCCCTCCGGAAAAGAAACCTCGCATCCCAAGTATCGCAAAACCTGCACCGTCGCGATCCCGACATCGTCGAAAAACGCGTCGCACAGACACGTCCCCATCAACTGGATTTTCTTGCTCGCCGGGGCCAAACGCGCGGTTCCATTCATACCCCGAAACGTATTCCCTCCGACAATATCCTTGCAACCGAATTCCGCCTTT
>CAZJCL010000131.1:6160-7506 GCA_964544025.1 uncultured Opitutales bacterium
CCATGAAAACCACCCACGTCGCCGCCATCGATCTCGGAGCCACCAGCGGACGCGTCATCCTCGGTACCTGGTCCGATTCCCGCCTCACCCTCCGCGAAATCCACCGTTTCCCCAACCAATTCCACTACCTCGGCGAACGCTGCTACTGGGACCTCCCCCGCCTCTTTTCCGAAATCACCGAAGGCCTCCGCAAAGCCAAACAAGCCGAACCCGCCCTCGCCTCCTGCGGCGTCGACACCTGGGGCGTCGATTACGTTCTCCTCGACGATTCCGGCCGCCTCGTTTTCCCCGCCCACGCCTACCGCGACAACCGCACCGAACCGTTCTTCAACGAACTCGCGGAAAACGGCATCGAACAAATCTTCGCCTGGACCGGCATCCAAAACCTCTCCTTCAACACCACCCTCCAACTCCGCGAAACCCTCGTCAACTGCCCCGCCATCCGCGACCTCGCCACCCGCTGCCTCCTCCTCCCCGATTACTTCAACTACCTCCTCTCCGGCATCCGGCAAAACGAAATCTCCATCCTCAGCACCGGCCAACTCGTCGACATCCGCTCCACCAAAATCTCCGCCGAAACCCTCGATTTCTTCCAAATCCCGCCCGCCTGGTTTTCCGAACCCGCCCTCTCCCCGCAAATCCTCGGCCCCGTCACCGGAATCCCCGATTTCGAAACCGTGCAACTCGTCCTCGTCCCCGGCCACGACACCTCCTGCGCCTACGACGCCATGCCCAGCCCCGCCGGATCCCGCGACATCTTCCTCAGCAGCGGCACCTGGTCCCTTATCGGCTTCGAATCCGATTCCCCCGTCCTCGGCCCCGAAGCGCTCGCCAACCACGTCTCCAACGAACGCCTCGGCGACGGCCGCTACCGCCCCATCAAAAACTGCCTCGGCCTCTGGCTCCTCGAGCAAATTTTGACCGCCTTCCCCGACCGCCCCGCCACCGCCGACGACTGGCAAACCCTCATCCGCGCCGCCGAAGAAACCGCCCCGTTCCCCTACCTCCTCGACGTCACCGACCGCGCCCTCTTCAACCCAAAATCAATGAAAACAGCCGTCGACGCCCAAATCGCCTCCCTCGGCCAAACCCCGCCCGCCGACCTCCCCGGCTACACCCGCCTCATCTGCGATTCCCTCGGCCGCGGCCACGCCGACGCCATCCGCGCCTTCGAAAACATGACCGGCCGCACCTTCGACCGCATCCTCATCGTCGGCGGCGGCTCGAAAAACGCCCTTCTCTGCCAATCCACCGCCGACGCCGCCGCCCTCCCCGTCCACTCCTTCAACCTCGAAGGCACCGCCGTCGGCAACATCGCCAACCAGCTCATCGCCCTCGGCGCCATC
>CAZJCL010000132.1:0-7465 GCA_964544025.1 uncultured Opitutales bacterium
GTTTATTGGTGGAGGGGGTTCCAGCGGACGCGTTGGTCGGCGTGGGGGTCGAAGTCGCCGGCGCTTTGGGCGAGGAGTTCTTCGGCGGAGAAGACTTCGGTGTGGCCGTCGAAGAAGACGAGAGGGGAGCGGCGGTCGTGGCGGAGGTTGTTTTGGGTGGCGTTTCCGAGGTGGCGGGGATTGGCGTTGGTGAATTGGCCGTCGTTGCCGGAGCCGGGGGCGTGGTGGGTGGTTTCGGCGAAGAGGACGAGGCGGTTGGGTTCGCGGACGGTATTGAGGTTGGTCATACTTGGGCGGGTGCCGCCGGTTTCGGCGCGGGTGGAGAGGAGGTAGTTGGGGCCGTAGCAGAGCCAGGAGGGGGCGTTGTTGGTGCGTTCGGCGGCGGGGCAGATGAAGATGGAGTCGTCGTTGAATTGGGGGAGATTTCCGCGGGCGTGGAGTTCGCGGATGGGCGGGGAATCGAGGTAGGGCGGGAGGTCGTTGAACCAAGGGCGGGTTCCGGCGTGGATTTGCATGTTGTTGGGGCTGGCGTTGGTGCCGCCGTCCCAGGGGATGAGGCCGCGGTGTTCTTCGGCGTAGAGGAGATTGGCGATTCCCCATTGGCGGACGTTGGAGATGCAGTGGGTGAGGCGGGCTTGGGAGCGGACGCGGCTGACGGTGGGAATGAGGATGGCGGCGAGTATCGCGATGATCGCGATGACGGTGAGGAGTTCGATGAGGGTAAACGCGTGGGATTTTTTCATGGAAGGTGGGATTAAGAAGTTGGAAGGCGATTTTGGGCGGCATCTGGCGGGTTTGCCGGAGGATGGAAAGAAAGCGGGGGCGAAAGAAATCAGGCTTTGAAGAGTTGCCCCATTTTTTGTCCCAACAATCTTGATGCAAAGAAAAAGGAGAGGGCCAGCAAAAACATCGCTAAAACGCCGAGAGCGCAGGCGACGGCGGGTGCGGTGGGGGTGATGCGGCCCATGAGGGCGTAGATCGCTTTGGTGACGGGGAAGAATTGGGATTCCTGGGCGAGGATCATGCCGGTGCTGACGTCGAGCATGGCGAAGGCGAAGGTGAGGATGGTGCCGGCGACGAGATTGGCGGCGATGAGCGGGAGGACGATTTTGAACATTGTGCGGAGGGGCGTGGCGCCGAGGTTGGCGGAGGCTTCTTCGAGGGAGATGGAAAGTTGCTGGAAACCGGCGTAGGCGGCGCGGACGATGTAGGGGAGGCGGTGGATGGAGTAGGCGATGACGATCAGGAGGATGGGGTTTTCGCGGGGATCGAGGAAGCGGATGAAGATTTCGTTGAGCCAGGCGAGCCAGTGGGGAGTTTGGCTCATGCCGAGCGCGGTGGCGGCGGATTGAAGCGTGGCGGGGTCGATGACGGGGCGGGTGAAGGCGACGAAGTAGGCGAACGCGAGGACGAGGCCGGGAAGGGCGAGCGGGAGCATCGCGAAGACGTCGAGGAGGTTTCGTCCGGCAAACTTTTTGCGGGCCAACAGGTAGGCGATGGCGAGTCCGAGAAAGAGGTCGAAAATGGCGGAGGCGGTGGCGTAGAGGAGGGAATTGCGGATGCTGGCGGCGGTGAGATCGAGGGAGAAGATTTCGGCGTAGTATTCGGCGGTCCATTCGGTCGGGAGGACGGTGAAGAACCAGCGGGCGGAGAAGGATTGGAGGATGACGGAGAGGTGGGGGAGAATGGAGATTCCGATGAAGGCGCAGATGGCGGCGACGGCGGTCCAGGCGGCGAGCGGTTTCAGCGGGATCGTTTCGTCGCGGGCGGAACTGCGGGCGAGCATCGCGTAGTTTCCCTCGCCGAATTTTTTGCCGATGAGAAAGAGGATGGAGACGAGAAGGAGCGTGAGGACGACGAGGGCGTAGCCGATGGGGTTGTCGGCTTGGGTGACGAGGTTGAAGATTTGGGTGGGGACGGTGGTTTGGAAATCGAACATGAGCGGGGTGCCGAGATCGGTGAATGCGGAAACGAAAACGATGGAGGAACCGGCGAAGATTCCGGGCATGGCGAGCGGGAGGGCGATGGTGCGGAAAGCGCGTCCGTTTTTGGCGCCGAGGTTGATGGCGGCTTCGCGCATGGAGGGATCGATATTGGCGAGCGCGGCCTGGAGGCTCAGGAACATGATCGGAAACAGGTGGAGCGTTTCGAGGAGGATGATTCCGTAGAAGCCGCCGGAGCCGAACCAGTCGGGCGGGTTTTGCAGATCGACGAAACCGATTTCGGCGAGGAGGAGGTTGATGCTGCCGAAGCGGGAGAAGAGTTGTTTTAGTCCGATCGCGCCGACGAATGGCGGCAGGATCAGCGGGACGAGGAGGAGGGCGCTGAGGATGGTTTTTCCGGGAAAACGGTAGCGGAGGAATCCGAAGGCCATCGGGAGGGCGAGGAGGAGGGAGGCGACGGTGGTGGTGGCGGCGATGAGGAAGCTGTTGGCGAAGCATTCGCGGTAAAACGGGTTTTCGAAGATGAGGAAGAAGTATTGGAGGGAGAAGCGGCGTTCGGTGATTTCGCCGGCGACGGTTTCCACGAAGAAGGCTCCGCCGAGGAGAACCGCGAGCGGGTAGACGAGGAAGATCGCGAAGAATGCGGCGATGGCCGGGAGGAGGAGGCGCTTCATTGGTTATTGGTTATTTGTTATTGGATTTTTGGGGAGTGGGAAAGTTTGAAGGTTTGAAGGTGGGAAGGTGGGAAGGTGGGAAGGTGGGGAGGAGGGGTGGTGGTGGGGCGGGATTTCGATGTGCTGTGTTTACAAATGGCGCATTCCTACCAAACTACGTGTTCATGATTCGTCGCAACGCGTTTACCTTCACCATCCTGATCCTCGCAATTAACTTCGGGTTCGGAGTTTACCTGTTGGGACAGAAGCGGGCGGACGGGGGGCGCGCGGATTATTATAACAACGTTTCCTACTTTGGAACGGTGCTGGAGATGGTGCAGTCGAATTACGTCGAGGGGGATGTCGATCTGGAAAAACTGACGCAGGCGGCGATCGACGGGATGTTGAGTTCGCTGGATCCGCATTCGGAGCTGTTGGTGCAGTCGAAATACGAGGATTTGCAGGCGCAGACGCGGCAGGAATACGGCGGAATCGGGGTGCAGATCGAGCGCCGGGACGAGCGGATAACGGTGATCGCGCCGATCGCGGGAACTCCGGGTGAGGCCGCGGGAATCATGCCGGGCGATCAGATCATCGCGGTGGACGAGGAGAGCACGGAGCATATGAATCTGGAGGGAATCGTCGACGTGTTGCGGGGGAAGCCGGGGTCGGAGGTGACGATCACGTTGCACCGCCCGAAGACGGGAGAGATGTTGAAAAGAACGGTCGTGCGCGAAGTGATTCAGGTGGAAAGCGTGCGGGGAGCGCGGTTGCTGGAGGATGGGATCGGGTATATTCAGATCACGCAGTTTGGGGATCGGACCGGAGCGGAGTTTTTGAGTGCGGTGCAGTCGCTGGAGGCGCAGGGGATGCGGGGGTTGGTGCTGGATTTGCGGAATAATCCGGGTGGTTTGCTGACGGCTTCGGTGGAAGTGGCGCAGGTGTTTTTCGAGCGGGGGGAATTGGTGGTTTACACGCAGGGGAACCGGGCGAACAAGCGGGACGAAATCTACGCAAAAGGTTCGGACCGGACGCGGGATTATCCGGTGGCGATTTTGGTGAATTCGGGATCGGCGAGCGCGTCGGAAATCGTGGCGGGGGCGATGCAGGATACGCAGCGGGCGGTGGTTGTGGGGGAAACCTCGTTTGGGAAGGGATCGGTGCAGAGCATTATTCCGTTGCGGAAAAACGAGGCGCTGCGGCTGACGACGGCGAAATATTACACGCCGGGCGGACGGGTGATTCATGAGCGCGGAGTGGAGCCGGATATTGTGGTGGAGTTGCCGGTGGAGGATGAGGTGAAACTGCGGGTGCAGCGGAACCGGCCGGAGTTGACGAATCCGGAGGAGTTTATGGTGCGGTTCGGTTTCGAGCCGATCGAGGACCGGCAATTGCAGGCGGCGGTGGACGCGATCAAGGGACTTTTCTTGTTCGCGGAGCAGCGCGGAGATGCGGAATCGTTGCTGGTGGCTGGAGCGCGCGCGGATGATTCTCGGAATTGAGAGTTCGTGCGACGAATCCGCGCTGGCGGTTTTCGATCCGGAACGCGGGCTGATCGGCGAATGGGTGGCGAGTCAGATCGATCTGCACCGGACGTATGGCGGGGTGGTGCCGGATTTGGCGAGCCGGGAGCATTTGCGGAATTTTCCGCCGCTGTGCGAGATCGTGAAGGAGGAGATCGGCTGGGAGGCGATTCGGGCGGTGGCGGTGACGAATGGGCCGGGATTGGCGGGTTGTTTGGCGCTGGGAATTTCTTTGGCGAAAAGCATTTCGGTGGCGCGGGGAATTCCGTTGCGCGGGGTGAATCATTTGCGGGGGCACGCGTTTTCGCCGTTTATCGGTTTGCACGGGGAAAATCCGGGGGCGTTTCGGGAGCGGTTGCGGGAAATGACGCCGCATCTGGGGTTGCTGGTGAGCGGGGGAAACACGCTGCTGTTTTCGCTGGAGGCGGACGGGAAGATTTCGGTTTTGGCGCAGACGGTGGACGACGCGGCGGGGGAGGCGCTGGATAAAGGGGCGAAGTTGCTGGGGATCGCGTATCCGGGCGGGCCGTTGATCGAGAAAATGGGGCGCGGCGGAGACGCGAAGGCGTTCGATTTTCCGCGGGCGTTTCCGGCGCGGGCGGATTTGAAGTTCAGTTTCAGCGGGTTGAAGACGAGTTTGCGGTATCTGCTGGAGAAGATGAGCGACGCGGAAGTGGAGGCGCGAATGGCGGATCTTTGCGCGAGTTATCAGCAGGCGGTGATCGATTCGCTGGCGGGGAAAACGCGTCAGGTTTTGCGGGGAAGCGGCCGGCGGTTTCGGAGCGTGGGGCTTTCGGGAGGGGTTTCGAACAACCGGGGTTTGCGGTCGGCTTTTGGGGAATTGGCGGAGGAGGCGGGGGTGCCGTTGTTGGCGGCGCGGCCGGAGCATACGGGGGATAACGCGGCGATGATCGCGTTCGCGAGTTGGGCGGACGGGCGATCGGCGGAAGGAGAAAGCGGGTTGGAGGTCACGTTGCATCCGGCGCGGGAATTGACGCGGGCGTAGGCGTTTCTCGTTTTTTTTGCGGGTTTCGTGTTGGGTTGCAATTAGCGCGGGGCTTTTCTAAGAATGCGGATTTGGTCGAGCGGCGTCATGCTGTAAATCTTTTTGAAATGCAAGTCATCGAATCTATTACCGAAATGCAGTCGCTCGCGATTTCCCTGCGCTCCAGGGGGAATTTGGTCGGGTTGGTGCCGACGATGGGATATTTGCACGAAGGGCATTTGAGCCTGATCGAGGAGGCGAAATCGCGAGCGGACCGGGTGGTGGTTTCGATTTTTGTGAATCCAACGCAGTTTGCGGCGAACGAGGATTTGGCTTCGTATCCGAGGGACCGGGAGCGGGATTTGGAGCTTTGCCGGGAGGCGGGAGTGGATGTGGTTTTTATCCCGACGGTCGAGGAAATGTATCCGAAAGGGTATTCGACTTATCTGGTGGAGGAGTCGATCAGCAAGGCGATGTGCGGGATTTCGCGTCCGCATCATTTTCGCGGGGTGACAACGGTGGTGGGGAAATTGTTTAGCATTGTGCGGCCGGATTTGGCGGTTTTTGGGCAGAAGGACGCGCAACAGGCGGCGGTTATCAAAAAGATTTCCGCCGATTTTCATTTCGGGATCGATATTGTGGTGGCGCCGACGGTGCGGGAGAAGGACGGGTTGGCGATGAGTTCGCGCAACAAGTATCTGAACTCGTTTCAGCGGGAGGAGGCGTTGATTATTTACCAGTCGCTGAAGAAGGCGAAGGAGATGGTCGACGCGGGGACGAGGAGCGCGGACCGGATCATCGCCGAAGTGACGCATTTGCTGGGGACGAAGCGGAAAGTGCGGGTGATTTACGTTTCGCTGGTGGACCGCGACACGATGGAGCCGATGCGGGAAATCGTGCCGGGGAAAACGCTTTTGGCGTTGGCGGTCTGGGTCGATGAAGTTCGTTTGATCGACAATATCCTGTTTTAGTCGGGATCCTCGAAAACGCTCCAGCAAAGGATTTTGCGATGAACAACAAGTTCGATGTTTTGGTCGTGGGCAGCGGAATCGCCGGCCTGTGGTTTGCCTTGAAAATGGCGGAGCAGGGGAAGGAGGTGGCGATTCTGACGAAGAAAAACCGGGCCGAATCGAACACGAATTACGCGCAAGGCGGAATCGCGTGCGTGATGTCGGAGCAGGACGATTTCGAGAGTCATGTGCGCGACACGCTGGAAGCGGGCGACGGGCTTTGCGACGAGGAAGTGGTGCGGGAGATCGTGCGGGACGGTCCGGCGCGGATCGGGGAGTTGGTGGAATTGGGATTGAAGTTTTCGACGACGGAAACCGGGGAATACGATTTGGGGCGGGAAGGCGGGCACTCGGAGCGGCGGATTTTGCACGTCAAGGATATGACGGGGAAGGCGATCGAGACGGCGTTGCTGGACGCGCTGGCGCGGTCGCCGAAGATTTCGGTGTTGGAGCATTTTTTCGCGGTCGATTTGGTGACGAATCACAAGGCGGCGGCCCGGCAGGGAAAGCCGGAAACGGGGGAGGAGCGGGTGGTCGGGCTTTACGCGCTGGATGTGCGGACGAACCGGATGCTGAGTTTTTCGGCACCGGTGATTTTGCTGGCGACGGGGGGGAGCGGGCAGGTTTACCGGTTTACGACGAATCCGGGAATCGCGACGGGAGACGGGGTGGCGATGGCGTATCGGATCGGGGTGCCGGTGGAGAACATGGAGTTTATCCAGTTTCATCCGACCAGTCTTTATACGCTCGGGAATGAACGGTTTCTGATCAGCGAAGCGGTGCGCGGGGAAGGGGCGATTTTGCGGGATTTGGAGGGGCGGCCGTTTATGGCGGAGTATCATCCGCAGGCGGATTTGGCGCCGCGGGATGTGGTGGCTCGGGCGATCGACGCGGAGATGAAACGTTCGGGAGCGCCGCATGTTTGGCTGGATATCACGCATCATTCGGACGAATATTTGCGGGCGCGTTTTCCGGCGATTTACGAGAAGGCGAAGTCGCTGGCGGGGGTGGATATCAGCAAGGATTTCATTCCGGTGGTTCCGGCGGCGCATTATTCGTGCGGGGGAATCGCGACGAATTTGCGGGCGGAAACGCCGATGCCGGGACTGTACGCGTGCGGCGAAGTGGCTTGCACGGGATTGCACGGGGCGAACCGGCTGGCGAGCAATTCGTTGTTGGAAGCGCTGGTTTTGGCGCATCGCGGCGCGGAATCGGCGGGCGAGTATTTGCGGGAACGACGGGAGGCGACGCAGCGAATTCCGGAGTGGGTCGATCTCGGCGGGAACGATCTGGACGAGCAGGTGGTGATTTCGCACAACTGGGACGAGCTTCGGCTGGCGATGTGGGATTA
>CAZJCL010000133.1:0-2147 GCA_964544025.1 uncultured Opitutales bacterium
CCCGCGCCCACGCCCACCGTCCGTTCCGGCTGCGCGTAAACGATCGCGTTCGACTTCACGTGCTTCACCACGCGCCAGCCAAACAGCAACGCCCGCCATTCCTCCTCCGTCGGCTGACGCTTCGTCACCACCCGGAAGTTCCGGTTCTGCACCGGCTGATAATCCCGGTCCTGCACCAAAACCCCGCCCACCACCGAACGCACTTCCTGCAACGACTCCGGCCCGATCCCGCCTTTCGCGACCATCAGCCGCAAATTCTTCTTCTTCGCGAAAACCGCCCGCGCCTCTTCCGTGAATCCCGGCGCAATAATTACCTCCGAAAAGATCCCCGCGATCGCCGAAGCCACCTCCTCGTCCAGCGTCCGGTTCATCACGATAATTCCGCCAAACGGTGCCTGCTGGTCCGTCGCGAAAGCTTGCTCCCACGCCTCCAGCAAACTCTCCGCGCTCGCCGCTCCGCACGGATTCGTATGCTTCAAAATCGCCACCGACGGCCGCTCGAATTCGCCGATCAAATACGTCGCCGCCGTGATATCGATGATGTTGTTATAACTCAGCTCCTTCCCCTGCAACTGCTCGTAATGATCGAAGAAACGCCCGTAAAGCGCCGCCTGCTGATGCGGATTCTCCCCGTAACGCAAACTCTGCGCCTTCGGAAGCGAAACCTCGAACTTCGCCGGCAAACCGAAAATCTCCGCCGCCGCCGGTCCCCCCGCGATTTCCCCCGCCAAATACCGCGAAATCGCCGCGTCATACGCCGCCGTTCGCTGAAAAACCTTCAACGCCAACTCCCGCCGCAATTCCCGGATCGCCGCCTCGTCCCCCATCGCCTCCAGCGTCCGCTCGTAATCCGCCGGATCGCAAATCACCGTCACGCTCGCGTGATTCTTCGCCGCGCTCCGCAACATCGACGGCCCCCCGATATCGATATTCTCGATCGCGTCCCCAAACGTCACATCCGGTTTCGCCACCGTCTCCTCGAACGGATACAAATTCACCACCACCAAATCGATCAACGCGATCCCGTTCTCCCTCGCCTCCCGCAAATGCCCCTCATCGTCCCGGCGGCAAAGAAGCCCCCCATGAATCTTCGGATGCAACGTCTTCACGCGCCCATCCATAATCTCCGGCGACCCCGTATGATCGCTCACCTCCGTCACCGGCAACCCGTTCTCCGCCAACAACCGGGCCGTCCCCCCCGTCGACAGCAAACGGTATCCATACCGCTCCACCAGCCCCTTGGCAAAAGCCACCAGCCCCCGTTTATCGCTCACCGACAAAAGCGCGAATTTATCCATCCCTACCTTTCAAGCCCCCACCCAACCCGACGCAAGCCAAAACAAGGCGCAACAGAAAGGCCGCTTCAAACCCGTCCTTGCCGCGCGCCGCGCCGCCCGCGCACCCCCTTCTTTTAAACCTTGCCCTTCCCGCGAAAAACTCCAACCATCACCCAGCGGCTTTAGACATCCCCAGTTCGGTAAACGTCTTTCTCCGCGACAGAAAGGAGGTGAAAAACTCATGCTGAAGGTTAAGCACTTCATCTGCGGCGCCACCCACACCGCCCTCGAATATTTCGACGAGGATGTCAACAAGTGGCTGCGCAAGAACAATGTGCGAAATATCCAGAAGATCAGCGAGTTCTACGGACAATCGCCCGTCGGAATGAGCGGTCATCAGGAAAACGTCCTCTTCGTTTCGATCTGGTACGAAGCCGTCGAGAAACCGGTGGAAGCTTCCGCCGCGGCCGAAGTAACCACTACTGCTGTCGCCTGAAACCCTCCCCATTAACCTTTTTCCAGCGCCCGCCCCGGCTTGTCGACCGGTAGCGGGCGTCTTCTTTTACCTTCCCCACCCGAGACTCCGAAAACGGCCCCATTTGCGCATCCTTCCAACCTGTGGCAAAGTTCCGATCACCCGCCCACACGAGCTTCCACCGACAAATGGCCTTCATCCGCATCTCACTCGGCTGCCTCTGCGCGGTCCCCCTCCTCTCCCTCGAATTCGCGCACGCCGCCCCGCCATCCGATTCCCACCGCGAGCAGAAAATGGAAGGTCATTTGCTCATCCCCCGTCCCCTCGAATTCAGCGAAGATCTCCTGCAAAAACTCCAACTTCCCCCCGATTTCTCCATCAACATCTTCGCCCGC
>CAZJCL010000133.1:2247-7406 GCA_964544025.1 uncultured Opitutales bacterium
CGCGAGGAATTCGCCAAAAGCACCACGCCGCCTGCCCTCACTCACACCGCCCACAGCTCCCCGACCGCCCTCGCATTCTACATCGGAGACCAATTTCCCGAGCCGTATCGCAACGACGCTTTCGTCGCCTTCCACGGTTCCTGGAATCGAAAACCGCCTTCCGGATACAAAATCGCCCGAATCCGTTTCGACGAAGCCGGTCAGCCAATCGAGTTCGAAGACTTCATCACCGGCTTCTTACAAACCGTCGACGGCAAACCCGCCCAATTTGGGCGCCCCACCGGACTCACCTTCAGCCCCGACGGCACCCTCTTCTTCTCCGACGACACCCACGGAATCATCTACCGCGTCACCTACTCGTCGAAAGCCGATTGACGCATTAAAGCACCTCAAAATCCCGGAAAACGGCTACACGCGACCATCGGATTTCACTGGAAGGAACAGATTTACCCGCGGATGCCTTTGGTGAACGCCAGGAGCATCTCCTTTCCCTCCAGTCTGGGCTCCGAAGCGAACCGTGCTACCACGGCAAGGAGATTGGAGAGCCTGTAGACGGCTTATTTCTTCCGTCTTCGGGCAAACGCGAAAAGCACGACAATTCCGCCAATCAGCAATGTGGTCGTCGAAGGTTCCGGCACGGTGGCCTGAATAGCGGCAACGCCGTCCGCAAAGGTGAGACCACCCGCATCGTATGCCGAGGCGATCAGTGTCGCGCGCTTGGTTTCTTCCGCAAAGTGGAATTGAAGCACCCCAACCGTATTGTCTCCATTGTCATTCAACATGACAAAGTTGTCTGCGCCCCACACCGCACCATCCACCAAGGTGTTATCTCCGAAGCCCAACCAATGCACGCCCGACCAGGAATCGGCAAATTGGGTCGGAATATCCGTTGCCCTGAACCAATAGAGGCATTCGCCATCGCTTAGACGATAATGCCGGGCGAATGTCAGCGCAGATTCGCCGCCGAAATCGGTGTGGCTGGAGTTATCAATACGTGCGTAACCCGGATCGAGGTCGGGAGTATTGATCAAAGTGGCACCGGCGACAGTCTGAGGCAGGTTGTCGGAACCCGGAAACAGGGTAACGACAATCGCGGCTTGCGACACGTGCGTGACTAAAAGGAGAACCGACGCCAATGCGGTGATGGATTTCATCATAAAAATTCGTTGAAATGATGTCGTTATCATTTCGTTGTCGATCCATTTTTTGGCGACGTATCCATTTTTTTTGGCAAGGTGTCTGGCTTGGAAGCCAAGAGATAAGCTCCCGGTTCCATTCAGGGTTTCCGCTTCCGTTCCGCTTCCCCGCCGCCTCCCTTCAAACCTTGCCCGCCCCGCGAACCTAAGTTACGTTCACGCATTATGCGGATCGTCCTGCTTATGCTTCTCCTGCCCATTAGCGGCATGGCAACTGTCCAGCTTCCTACATCCGAAACAGCGATCATCGGTCGATTCGCAAAGGGTCCCATCGATACGCCGGTTCGTGTCGATTCAGAACGGTTCGGTAATCTCTTCGCCTCCACGATCCCGCAGAACTGGCCCGCCGAAGTTCAGGTTCACCAATTCTTTCGAAACGGCGGGAGCGAGATTGAGATCATTCGCCTCGACCCGGATCTGCCGATCCCTCAGGCGCTTGCCCCGAACGAGAACAACAAAAAACAGCGGGGACTCGCTTGGATCCCAATCCTTTCCGACCTCGGATTGCTTCTCGCGCCCGAACTCTCCGAACTTCCCAATGCTGAGCGCGATTCCTTGCTCGAACAACTCCGTGAATTTGCCGAAAGCCAGCATTTCACCCTGATCCTCGACCCGCCGAGTGCCACCAATACCGCCAACGCCATCCTCGCCTGGACGAACGATCTTCCAGACGGTCTCGGTTTTGCCGCTCTTTATTATCCGCAAATCCTCGTCAACCCGACCGCTATCGGAGGCGGTGCCGGTTCCTCGTTCGCCACCGGCGCCAGCGGTTCGGCCGCCGCAAGAATTACCCAAAACGATGCCGGCAGTGGGATTTGGGATTCCCCTGCTGGCCTCGACGCCCTCCTCGAAGCCGACGGATTGGCAACTCCATTAACCAACTCCGAAATGGACCAGCTGAATAGCGGCCACATCAACGTAATCCGCGACCTCTCCAACACCGGAATCGTGCTTTGGGGAGCTCGCACGCTCGATAAAATCGACTTTGAAAACCGCTACCTGTCCGTGACTCGCACGAAACGTTGGATCGCTCACAACCTCCAGCGCTCCCTCACCTTCGCCGCTTTCGAGGAGAATGATTCCACCCTCTGGACTTCCCTCCGCTCGTCCACCGCAGCGTTGCTGCATGATCTCTACGTTCGCGGTGCTTTCGCTGGAATTAAGCCGGAACAATCCTATTTCGTTCGTTGCGACTCGACGACAACCTCCGCCGCCGACATCCAAAATCACCGCGTAAATCTCATCGTCGGCCTCGCCCTCCTCGCCCCCTCTGAATTTTCTGTCGATATAATTTCCCTGCAAACGATCGACCCGAACCGGACGCCTCCACCCTCCCTGCCGTTCCTCGGAAATCCCGCCGCTGGCGAACTCACCGCTTTTTTCCCGACCGCTCCCGGATTTCACTTCACCCCGGAACAGACAACCGACCTCTCGGCGGAGACTTGGATTCCCGGCCCCCGGAAGCCGGGCGACGGTTCCTGGGAACGCATCGCCATTCCGCTAAACGGAAACCATCGCTTCCTCCGTATCCGGATCGACTGACGAAGCCCGTCTGTCCCTGCCTCGGAATCATCTAACGCATCACCTACAGCCCCACCTTGCCCCAATAGCTCCAACATCCCTTCCGAGAAAACTTCCTCCATTCCCGGAAAAATACCTTCATCTTCATTGACAGACTTAATCCTACTGATTCAGTAGACATTGATGAAGATCTCAAAGAAGGCGGAATACGGGTTGCGTGCCCTCATCAATCTGGGGATTGCCCAGGAGGTGGGACACAAGCGCGTGGCGGCCGCCACTCTCGCGAAAGCCGACAACCTTCCGCTGAAGTTCCTTGAGCAAATTCTTCTCCAGCTTCGCGCCGCCGGCTACGTCGATACCCAGCGTGGCAAAGGCGGCGGCTATTTCGTGGCCAAGCCGACTTCCGAAATCAAAATCGGCGAAATCGTCCGCCTTCTCGACGGACCGCTCGCTCCGATCGGATGCGCCAGCGTCACCGCCTACGAACGTTGCTCCTGCCCCGACGAGACGCACTGCGGGCTCCGGATGCTGATGATCGACGTGCGAAACGCCATCTCCGCCATTCTCGACCGCTATACGCTTCACAATGTCGTCGAAATCACGTTGCGAAAAATCCGGCGCGAGGACGGCAAACACTATTTCCTGACTCAAGAGGATGCCATTCCGGTGCCTCCACTGGAAAATCCGGCCGATCCGGCTGATGGCTTTTTAGCCGAACTTTCACGCAGCCTATGAATCCAGCACATACAACCGCGGCCAAACCATCCGCCCCCGCCTTGCCGGATTGGCTGAAGCTGGCCGATCGTTACGTCCAGGAACTCCAATACGGGCAAGTCGTTCTTACCATCCATCAGGGCGAAGTCATCGAAGTTCAAAAAACGGAACGCACTCGTCTGACTCCGATGAAGCGCAACTGAGCCGCCCCGCAATCGCTTTCTCGCCGACCGGAATCCAACCGGAGGCGAAACACAAAGAAACAAAATACGACTTAATATAAATCCGGGAGTTTATCGAAAAACTCCCTTCCGCTGACCGGTCCACCGGAAGCTGGTTTCCAAAGCAAACCAGCTATGCACACACCAATACGGCTTCCTCGAAGCCACTCGTTACAATACACCGTCCTCGCCGCCAGCCTCCTCGGCTCCAGCTCCTTGCTGGGCCAGGCTGACGACGAAATCGCCAAAGTCCGTCAGGAACTCGAGGCCGTTCAGGCTCGTCTGGAGTTCCTCGAAAAAGAAGCGGCATCGTCGCCCCCGGAAAACGGAGGAAAATCCGTGCAAGTGTACGTCAACCAACGCGGTTTGATCGCCGAAACGGAGGACAAAAGCTTCCGAATCCGCGTTCGCCCGAGCATCCAATTCGTAGGAAGTTGGTTTCCCGACGATGACGATGGCAGCACCGGATTCACCCTCCGCCGCGTTCGCCCGAGTTTCGAGGGAAACGCCGGACCCGTTTCGTGGCGATTCACGCCCGAACTCGCCGGAAATGTCCGGATTCTCGACGCTTGGGGACAATTCACGCTGAGCGACAACCTCGCGCTTCAGGCCGGCAAGTTCAAAGGTCCGGTCGGATACGAACGGCTCCAATCGGCCACCCACACGCTCTTCATCGAGCGCGGTTTGCCAAGCGTTCTCACGCCTTCCCGCGAAATCGGCGCGCAACTCCACGGTTCCGCCGGCGACGGTTTCTTCGAGTGGACTTTCGGGATTTACAACGGAGTTCTCGACGATACCGACCAATCGAACAACGCGAATTTCGCCGGAGGCGATCTCGACTACGGCGGACGGATCGCCCTCAAACCGTTCCATAATCAGGAGAACGCGCTCGCCGGATTGACCGTCGGTTTCGCCGCCACGCTCGGAAACGAAAACGTGACCATCAACGATTCCGACCGTGATCAGCGAATCCGTTACCGAACTTCCGGACGCGGCACGTTCTTCCGCTACGCCGACGGCGTTCTTCTCGATGGCGTCCGCGAACGCCTGAATCCATTCCTCAGCTGGTATCACGGCCCGTTCGGTTTCCTCACCGAATACGTTCGCTCCTCCTACGACGCGAGCCGTGGCGGAAATAGCCAAACGGTCGATACCGACGGATTCACGGTGCAAGCCAGTTGGGTACTCACAGGCGAAAACGCCTCGTATGGCGCCGTCCGTCCGAAACGCCCGTTCAATCTCTCCAGCGGAGATTGGGGCTCCATCGAACTCGGCATCCGCTACAGCGCTCTCGAAGTCGACGGTTCCGCGTTCGGCGATCCCGCCACCCAACTCGCTCACGGAAACGCCGTTCAAAGAGCGGAAACCTACGGCATCGGCCTGAACTGGAATCCGTACAACAACCTCCGCGTCGCCCTCAACTACGAACAAACCGACTTCTCAGGACGCGGCGCAAATCGCGAAAGCGAGGAAGCCATTCTCACCTCCGTAGCGATTCATTTCTAAA
>CAZJCL010000134.1:0-3167 GCA_964544025.1 uncultured Opitutales bacterium
TTTTAACCACGACGGAGCGAAGCGGAGATGGCGAAGCAATGGACACTAATGAACACGGATGGATGGGTAGAAGATGGGGGATGAGGATGGAGGTTTTTTAACCACAGATGGCACAGATGGGCACAGATGAGGACGGGTTGGGGTTGGGGGGGGTGAAGGGGATGGTGAGTGTTTTTTTATGAAGGTGGAATGGTTTTTGTAGATGCCGATTATTTCTAGAGTTGAGGCGGGGACTAGGCGGGGGCGGTTGGTGCATGCGTTGATTTTTGCGGTGCTGACGTTGGGGGGGATTACTATGCTGTACCCGTTTGCGATTATGGTTTCGGGGTCGCTGCGGAGCGAGATGGATGAGACGGATCTGGATTTGATTCCGGGGTATTTTTTCGATGGAGAGGTGCTTTACCGGAAGTTTTTGGAGACGAAATATTATCAGAATGTTTCGAAGCGGAATCAGAGTCATTTGGCGCCGGACTTTTCCTTTCGGACGGTGAGCGCGCCGGGGGAGATTCGGGATCGGAAGGTGGAGGATTTTCGGCGGTTTTTCGCGGAGTCGGAGTGGCCGCGGCATTGGCAGATTTTGGGGGGGACGATCGGGATTCGGACGACGCCGGAAAATTTGCGGGAGTTGCGGAATCGGGTGGCGGCGAAATTCGATGGGGATTTCGAGGCGTTCAATCGGGCGGTGGGGGCGGGGGTTCCGAGTTGGCAGGGGTTGCTTTTGCCGGCGGTGCAGTGGGAGACGCAGCGTTACGATTTTGTGGATAACGCGCTTTACGAGACGTATTTCGAGATGCTGGAGGAGGCGCCGCTGGCGGAGCGGATTCCGGTGCCGGTGACGGGATATTTTCTGGAGACGATGATTTTTCCGGTGTATGGGCAGGTGGAGCCGGGGGCGTTTAACGCGGCGCACGAGGGGGAGCCGTTGGGGAGTTATCGGGATTTTGCGTTGCCGAGGTCGGTGCCGGGGGTGGAGGAGCCGACTTTGCGGCGGGAGTGGATCGAGTTTGTGCGGGAGGAGTTGAATCCGTCGTTTGTGTTGCTGGAGGGGGTGGAGGATGAGGCGTTTCGGGAGCATTTGCGGAAGGCTTATGGGACGGTGGAGGATTTGAATTTGGCTTGGGGGACGGAGGTGAGGGATTTTTCGCAATTGCGTTTGCCGGTGGGGGAATGGCTGCGGGGAGCGCCGAGGGGGGATTATTTATCGTTTTTGCTGGAGCAGCAGCCGGAGACGTATCGTTTGGCGGGGCCGGAATTTGCGTGGCGGGATTGGTTGCGGAGGGAGTACGGGGAGATCGGGAAGTTGAACGAGGTTTATGGGACGGATTATGCATCGTTTGCGGAGGTGCATATGCCGTTGGCGGAATTGGAGAAGCGATTTGTGGAGGCGAATAGCGGGAGGTTGCGGTGGACGTATGCGACGCGGAATTATGTGAATGTAATCGATGAGTTGTTTTTGCGGGGGCGGGCGTTTTTGAATACGTTGATTTTTTGCGCGCTTTCGGTGGCATTGGCGTTGCTGGTGAATCCGTTGACGGCGTATGCGCTTTCGCGGTTTCAGTTGCCGGGGAGTTATAAAATTTTGCTTTTGCTGATGGCGACGATGGCGTTTCCGCCGATGGTGACTTTGATTCCGACGTTTATCATTTTGCAGAATTTGAATTTGATGAATACGTTCGCTGCACTGGTTTTACCGACGATCGCGAATGGTTATTTGATTTTTTTGCTGAAGGGGTTTTTCGATTCGCTGCCGAGGGAATTGTATCAGGCGGCAATGATCGATGGGGCGTCGGAGTTTCGGATTTTTTTCCAGATCACGATGTCGTTGTCCAAGCCGATTTTGGCGGTGGTGGCGTTGATGGCGTTTAATTCGTCTTACACGATGTTTCTGTATCCGCTGCTGGTGGCGCCGAGGCAGGATATGTGGTTGTTGAGCGTCTGGCTTTACCAGTATCAGCAGACGGCGTCGATGGCGGGGGTGTTCGCGTCGGTTTTGATCGCGTCGTTGCCGACGCTGCTGGTTTTCATTTTCGCGCAGAACGTGATTATGCGGGGGATTGTGGTGCCGACGGAAAAATGAGAGGGGCATTTTAGATTTTAAATTTTAGATTTTAGATTTGAATGGGGATTGGAGCGGGGAAGGGCGGGAAGTCGGAAGGTCCGGGCATGCGGGTGGGCGTCTCTGCTTTACATCGGGGGGGGCGGGGCGTTTAATCGGGCGTTTTTGACATCTTTACCATGAAACAGCGGACAATTTCACGCGAGGTCACCATCAAGGGAAAGGCGCTCCATACGGGCGACGAGGTGCATCTGACGCTCAAGCCCGCCGCGGTGGACACGGGGATCGTGTTTCGCCGGATCGATCTTTACGGGAAGCCGGAGATTCGGTCGAACGTCGATTTCGTTACGGAATTGATTCGCAGCACGACGATTTCGTCGGGTTACACGAAGATTCATACGGTGGAACATGTGTTGAGCGCGTTGCATGGTTGCGCGATCGACAACGCGGTCATCGAGATGGACGCGAGCGAGCCGCCGATTCTGGATGGTTCGGCGCGGCCGTTTGTGGAGCTGATTCTGAAGGCGGAGCCGGTGGAGCAGGAGAAGGAGCGGGAGTATTTCGAGGTGGATGCGCCGGTGTCGATCATCCGGGGGAATTCGTCGATCGTGGCGTTGCCGAGCGACACGTTGAAGATTTCGTGCACTTCGGCGGATGACCGGGGAATTCATACGCAACATCTTTCGTTGGAGATCGATCCGGATTCTTATGTGCGGGAGATCGCGCCGGCGCGGACGTTTACGGTGTACGAGGAGATCGAGGAGCTGCTGAAGTTGGGGAAGATTCGGGGCGGGAGTCTGGAGAACGCGGTGGTTTTGCGGGGGGACAAGATTTTGTCGAAGGAGCCGTTGCGGTTTAAGGACGAGTTTGTCCGGCACAAAATTTTGGATATTATCGGCGACGTTTTCCTGCTCGGGATTCCGTTGAAGGCGCATATCATCGCGATGCGGCCGGGGCACGCGATCAACTCGGAGTTGACGCGGGCGTTGGCGGAGCTGCTGAAGGCGCAGCGGGCGGGGAAGAAGCCGCCGGCTCCGGTGAAGAAGCCGAAGACGGTGCGGCCGACGGAGAGTTCGTTGAACATCGGGAATATTCTGGAGACGCTGCCGCA
>CAZJCL010000134.1:3267-7390 GCA_964544025.1 uncultured Opitutales bacterium
TCGGCGGAGTTGATGTTCGCGATTGTGGAGCCGGGTGATGCGAGTTGAGGCGGATCGGGAGGGAATGATGGAAGCGGAACGGAAAGAGGCGGGGAACGGGGAGGGGACGCGGATTCATCCGACGGCGATCGTGGAGGAGGGGGCGCGGGTTGGCGCGGGGACGGAGATCGGGGCGTACGCGTTCGTTGGCGCGGGGGTGGTGTTGGGGGAGAATTGCCGGTTGCATCATCACGCGACGGTGGAGGGGAATACGGAGTTGGGGAATGGGTGCGAGGTTTTTTCGTATGCGTGCGTCGGGATGAAGACGCAGGATTTGAAATACCGGGGGGGGAGTCCGGGATTGCGGGTGGGGAGCGGGAATGTTTTCCGGGAGTTTTCGACGATTCACGCGGCGACGGCGGACGGGGAGTTCACGGTGATCGGGGATGACGGGCTTTTTTTGGCGTATTCGCATGTGGCGCACGATTGCGTGGTGGGGAATCGGGTGATTTTGAGCAACGGGGCGACGCTGGCGGGGCATGTGCGGGTGGAGGATTTCGCGATTATCGGCGGGCTTTCGGGAGTGCATCAGTTTTGCCGGATCGGGACGCGGGCGATGGTGGGCGGTTGCGCGAAGGTGGAGAAGGATATTCCGCCGTTTTTCATGGCGGACGGTCATCCGGCGGCGATTCATGGGGTGAATACGGTGGGGCTGCAGCGGGCGGGTTTTTCGGAGGAAGCGATCGGGCGGATCAAGCAGGCGTATCGGATTCTGTATCGGTCGGGGTTGAACCGGAGTCAGGCGCTGGAGAGATTGGCGGCGGATGCTTCGGCGGAGGCGCCGGAGGTGCGGACGCTTTTGGACTTCGCCGAAGGGAGTCAGCGCGGGATGGCGCCGGGGGTGCGGCGGTCGGTGGAGGATTGACGGGTTTGCCGGCGGGGGCAGTTTTTGTTCGCTGCGGTTGGCGGAAAATGTTCGGTGGTTGGCGGCGGGGCGGTTGGGCGGGTTCGTAAAGGTCTGCGGATCAGTAGATGAAATGTTGAGTAGTGCGGGTGGCATGAGGGCTGCATTTTTGGTTATCCTATGAAAGAATCGGATTTTCGGGAATTGGCGGAGCGTGTTGCGCATCTGGAAAAGGAGGTGGCGCGGCTGTCGGCTCAGCTGGAGGTGGACTTGAGCTTTTCGGAGGAACAGGCGGAGGCTCGGGAGGATTTGGGGATTGGGGAAATCGTGGCACCTCCGCTTTCCGAACCGGTGAGGCCGCCGCCGTTGCCACCGAGGGAGATTCGGCCGCAGGAGGAACCGGTTCGGACGCCGGTTGTTGGAATGCCGACACCGAGGGTTGAGGAGCGGAAGAGGGTTCCGGAGCGGGATTGGCGGGGGGCGTTGCGGCAGTGGCATCTTTGGCCGCCGGAGAGCGATGGGAACGTGGAGGTTCAGCTGGGGGCTTGGTGGGCGACGCGGTTGGGCGCTTTGATCGCGGTGATCGGGGTGGTGTTTTTCGGGATTTACGTGGCGCAGGGGACGCCGCCGTGGGTGCGGTTGGCGCAGTTGATCGCGGTGGCGGCGGGAGTGACCGGGGCGGGGCATTGGTTGGAGCGGAGAATTCCGCGGTTTGGGGCGGTGGTTTTCGGGAGCGGGTTGGCGCTGTTGTTTTTCGGCGGTTTCGCGGCGTATGCGGTGCCGGCGGTGAAGGTGATCGATTCGGCGGGGTTGGCGGTTTTGGTGCAGGCGATTTCGGTGTGCGGGATTGTCGCGTGCAGTTTGTGGAAGGATCGGGCGGTGTTGGGGACGATGGCGATTTCGCTGGGATTCGTGACGTGTCTGTTTTCGTTTTTCTCGAATTTGCCGGACATCAGTTTGGTGGCTTCGTTGATTTTGGCGGCGGCGGGAGTGGCGCTTTGGTTGCGGCGGGGGTGGCTGGCGGCTTTTGGGATTAGCGTGCCGGGGGCGTATTTGGTTTTCGCGGTTATCGCGGCGGTTTCGTGGAACGTGGCGGGGGCGCCGGTTTTGGCGGTGGCGTTGGCGCATCCGGTGGCGGCGTTTCTGTTGTTTCTCGCGGCGGATTTCGGGGGGCTGGCGTTGGGGCGGACGCGGTCGGCGTGGGAGCGGCGGCTGTTGCAGGGAACGAATCTCGGTGGCGCGGTGGGGTTGAGCGTTTGGGTGGCGGTGGAGCATTTTCCGGAGGAGCTGGGGGCGGTGTATTTTTTCTTCGCTCTGCTGATCGGGGTGGCGGCGTTTTTGTATTATCGGCGGGACCGGGAGGACGAGTGGGGGCATGTGGCTTTCGCGACGGCGATGGGTTTGCTGGGACTGGGTTGGATCGAGGTGCTGGGGGCGCGGACGCGGTGGGTGGCGTTGGCGGTGCAAAGCGCGGTGGCGTTGGTCGCGGCGAGAAGGACGAAGGTGAAGACGGCGGAGGTCTCGGTGTTCGTCTTGTGGGGCGCGGCGTTTCTGCTGTTTTTTTGGGACACGGCAGCGGCGGGGATTTTCGTGAGTCGCGGGGCGGGGTGGTCGCTTTGGGGCGCGGCGGCGGCGGTTTTTGTGGGAACGAGTTTGCTGATCTTTAGCTGGCATGGGCGCTGGATGGGGCGGAAGCGGGAGGTGACCGTGGCGAGCGGGATGGCTTTGGGGGTCGCGGCGACGGCGGCGGTGTATGCGGGGGCGACGGCGGAGTTTTTTTCGTCGGCATCGATCGGGACGGCTTTGGTTTTGGCGGGCGCGGGGATTTTGTTGCGGCATTGGGTGGGGGCGTTGGCGGCGGTGGTTCCTTTTGTCGCGGGGCAGTTGGCGTTTGTTGGGATGCCGGGGAATCCGGAGGCGGCGAGTTTGTGGGTAAACGGGGCGGTGGCGGTCGGCGCGGGTATCGCGGTGGCGGCTTGCGTGCAGTGGGCGGCGGCGAAGGGAAGGATCGCGGGGAGTGAAACGGATTTGCGGCGGGTGATCGGGGTCGCGCATGTGGTTTGGATGGTTGCGGTGCAGGCGTTGGTTTTCAAAACGGCGACGTTGGAGACGAGCGTGGTTTTGGCGGCGGGACTTTCGCTGTCGGTTCTGGTTTTGGCGCGGCGGACGAGAATCGATTATTTGGGGGATTTGGGGATGGTTCCGCTGGCGCTGGTTTTCGGGGCGATGATTTGGGGGATGGAGCGGCCGGAGTTGCCGGTTTCGGGAAATGGGTGGTGGCTTGGGTTGGGAGTGGCGGGGAGTTTCGGGGCCGTTTGCGTGCGGGAACGGTGGTTGGGGAGCGGGGGAAACCGGCGGTTGTTTTCCGGGAGGGGAGATGTGGTGGTTGGCGGGATCGTGGCGACGGTTTTGGGAGCGTATCTTTTGGGGCGGGAATTCGAAGGGGCGGAGTTTCTGGTTTGGACGGGGCTGTTGGGGATCGCGGTTACGTTGCTGGCCCGCTGGCCGGGGTGGGGCGGCGGGGTTTACGCGGGGTTGACGTATTTGCTGTTCGGGCACGCGGTTTCGGCGGCGGAGGTTTTGATCGGGATGAAGGACGGCGGTGTTTGGGGCGGGCTGGGGGCGGACGCGGTGTTGGCGGGTTGCGCGGTGGCGTTTGCGGTTTTGGTGGGGCGACCGGCGTGGGGAGTGCGGGAGAAGGCGGCGGCGGGATTGCAGTGGATTGTCGGGGCGGTGGGGTTGGGAGTGTTGTTTTTGGGGTTGGCGTCGCCTTCGGGAGATTTCTCCGCGTATGCGACGGCGATGTGGGGGATCGCGGCGATCGGATTTTTCGTGGCGGGTTTGATTTGGCGGGTGAAGCCGTTGCGGATTGTGGGGGTGGCGGGTTTGGGGATTTGTTTGCCGCGGATTTTCATGGTGGATTTGCATTCCGCGTTTCACCGGATCGCGGCGTTTGTGGTCGTGGGGTTGGTGCTGTTGCTGGTCGGGTTTCTTTACCACAAATTCCGTCACCGGATCGGGAGCGTGGGGACATCCGGTAAGGGTGAGGGCGGTGTGGGGGAGCGCGGTTTGGGGGAGTAGGGATTCACCACGGAGGCACGGAGGGCACGGAGCTTAGGCACTGGAGTTTGAACCACGGATGACGCGGATGGGCACAGATGCTGAGGCTCCGATTTTTGAACCGCGGAATACACGGATTACACGGAAAGCTTTGGCTCTGAAGGGAGGGACCACAGATGG
>CAZJCL010000135.1:0-7346 GCA_964544025.1 uncultured Opitutales bacterium
GGAGCGGGAACGGCGGCGGGATTGCGCGGGTTCGACCGGTATTGGCGAAGGAAAGAGGAATTGGGCGAATCCATATGAGCAAGGTAGTTATAATCACTGGCGGGAGCCGGGGAATCGGGGCGGCTACGGCGCGTCTGGCGGCGGCTCGCGGTTTTGCGGTTTGTGTCAATTTCCGGCGGAATCGCGAGGCGGCTCAGGCGGTGGTCGACGAAATCGAGGCGGGCGGAGGACGGGCGATCGCGGTGGGGGCGGATGTTTCTTCGGAGCGGGATGTGGAGAGAATGTTTCGCGAGGTGGATGAGCGGCTGGGGCCGATTGCCGCGTTGGTGAACAACGCGGGTGTGCTGGAGAGGCAGATACGGGTGGAGGAGGTGGACGCGGGGCGGCTGAAACGGATTTTTGCGACGAATGTGATCGGGACGTTTTTGTGTTCGCGGGAGGCGGTGAAGCGGATGTCGGTGAAACGCGGCGGGCGGGGCGGGGCGATCGTGAATGTTTCGTCGGCGGCCTCCAGATTGGGTTCGGCGGGGGAATACGTGGATTACGCGGCTTCGAAGGGAGCGGTGGACACGTTGACGATCGGGCTTTCGCGCGAGGTGGCGGGAGAGGGGATTCGGGTGAACGCGGTTCGGCCGGCGTTTATTTATACGGAAATGCACGCGGATGGCGGCGAACCGGGGCGGGTCGACCGGATCGCGGAATCGTTGCCGATGAAACGGGGAGGGCAACCGATCGAGGTGGCGCACGCGATCCTGTGGCTTTTGTCCGAGGAAGCGTCTTACACGACAGGAACTTTCATCGATCTGGCGGGCGGGAGATAAGGTGAACCTTTTGAGCGACTTTTAGTTATGAAGAAAATGTCATCGGCGGAGTCGGGCGAACTTATCGAGGTTTTGAGGAACCGTTTTGAGGCGAATCCGAAGCGGCATCCGGGAATCGAGTGGGCGGATGTTTTGGCGAAGTTGGAAGGATCGCCGAAGAAACTTCAGTCGCTTCGGGCGATGGAGGAATCGGGGGGCGAACCGGATGTGGTGGGGCGGGAGAAGGATTCGGGGGAGTTTGTTTTCGTGGATTGCGTGAAGGAGAGTCCGAGCGGACGGAGGAGTGTGTGTTACGACCGGAAGGGGCTGGAATCGCGGAAGGAGCACAAACCGGCAAATGACGCGATGAGTTTGGCGGCGGAAATGGGAGCGGAAATGCTGACGGAGGGGGAATATCGCGAATTGCAGAAGTTGGGTGAATTCGATTTGAAGACGTCGAGTTGGGTGAAGACGCCGGAAGCGATCCGCGAGCTGGGCGGCGCGCTGTTTTGCGACCGCCGCTACGGGCAGGTTTTCACGTATCATAACGGCGCGCAATCGTACTACGGCAGCCGGGGATTTCGGGCCGTGTTGCGGGTGTGAATGAAATTTTCCGGTCGCGCGGGCAAAGAAGCTCGCCAAGTGAGTTTAGATCGAAATCATGGATTTTCGATGAGGGAGAATCCCCAGATTCTGAGTGTCGACGACGACGATAACGACGCGTTTTTATTGCGTTCCGCGCTCCGCGCCAAGGGATTCGCCGGGACGGTCAATTACGCGATGAATGGCGAGGAGGCGATCGCTCATCTGGAGGCGGCGGGAGAGGCGGGTTTTCCGCATCTCGTTTTGCTCGATTTGAAAATGCCGCGCATGAACGGGCTGGAGGTTTTGCAGTGGATGCGGGCGCGGGAGGAGACGCGGGATTTGCCGGTGGTGATGTTCACCTCGTCGGATCATCGCGAGGATATCCGCAAAGCTTACGCGTATGGAGCGAATTACTACGTGGTGAAACCGGCGATTTACGACGATTTGACTGCGTTGGTGGACCGGTTGCGGGAAGCTTTCGTGAGCGGGAACGGAGGATTGAAAATCCTTTGCCAAAGTCCGGCCTACCGTCCGAAGCCGCAGTGACCGCTTCGGCGGCCGTCGCTTAGCTCGGGGGGTGGAGGGCGATGAAAAAGGTGGCGCCGCGATCGACTTCGGCTTCCGCCCAGACGCGGCCGCCGTGGCGCTGGACGATGCGGTGGACGTTGGCCAAGCCGATTCCGGTGCCTTCGAATTCGGTGTCGTGGTGGAGGCGGTGGAAAACGCGGAAAATTTTGTCGTAGTGCTCCATGTCGAAACCGGCGCCGTTGTCGCGGACGAAGACGACGACCATTTCATCCTCGATAAAGTGGCCGATTTCGATCTCGGCGGGATCGCGGCGCAGGGTGTATTTGATCGCGTTGGAAAGGAGGTTGATCAGAACTTGCCGGAGCATCGCGGTGTCGCCGAGGACGGGAGGAAGGGGGGCGCGTTTCCAGACGATGTTGCGGTCGCGGATTTCCGGTTCGAAAAGGGCAAGCGCTTCTTCCAGCACGTTTTCCAGATCGACCGTGCAGGAGGACATTTCGTCGCGACCCATTTTGGAAAACGCGAGGAGGTCGTCGAGGAGTTTGCCCATTTTTTGGACGGACGTGTTGATCCGGGCGAGGAAGCTTTGGCTGGTGGCGTCGAGCGGGCTTTCGGAGTTTTCCGTGAGCAGGCGGACAAAGCCGTTTATGTGGCGGAGCGGTCCGCGAAGATCGTGTGACGCGGAATAGGCGAACGCTTCGAGTTCCTGGTTCGCGACTTCCAGCTGGAGGGCCCGATCGCGCAGACGGGCGGCGCTTCGTTCGAGCTCTTTTTCAGCGTTTCGGCGTAGCAGAACCTCTTCTTCGAGCTTTTTCCGGGCGGCGGCGAGATTGAGGAAGATTTCGACTTTTGCGAGGAGGATTTCCGGGACAAACGGTTTGACGATGTAATCGACGCCGCCGGCCGAATAGCCTTCGAAGACCATGTCTTCGTTGCTGGTCGCGGCGGTGAGGAAAATGATCGGGATGGCGCGGGAACGTTCGCGGTCGCGGATCAGACGGGCGGTTTCGAATCCGCTCATTTGCGGCATGCGAACGTCGAGAAGGACGAGCGCCACGTCGCGGTCGAGGATGTGGCGCAGGGCTTCGCGGCCGGATCTGGCGCGGATGAGATTGTGGCCGAGCGGACCGAGAATCGCTTCGAGAGCGAGGAGATTTTCGGCCTGATCGTCGACCAGGAGAATGTTTTGAATCGTCTCTTTCGGGGCCGGCGCGGTCATTTCATCGAGAAAGGTCGACGTTTCCGTTTCGGGGAAAGCGGGGGAGACCGCCGGCGCGGCGGAAGAGTTTTGGCGGACAGTCATCGGTTGTATAGCCAGACCCGCATGAGGGAGCGCAATTGTTCCACATCCACCGGTTTGGTGATGTAGTCGTTGGCCCCGGCGGAGAGGCATTTTTCCCGATCCTGCTTCATGGCTTTCGCGGTGACCGCGATGACGGGAAGTTTTTTGAAGCGGCGTTGGGCGCGAACGCGGCGCATGAATTCGAAACCGTCCATTTGCGGCATCATGACGTCGGTCAAAATGATGTCGATGTCGGGCGATTTGGCCAAGATTTCGAGGCCTTGGGTGCCGCTTTCGGCGAAGAGAACTTCCATGCGAGAGCGTTCCAATGCGCTGGTGAGGGCGAAGATGTTTCTGACGTCGTCGTCGACCACCAGGACTTTTTTCCCTTTGAGACCGTTGTCGCTTTGGCGGGATTTTTCGATCAACTGGCGTTTCTCCTTCGCCATTTCTCCGGTCGGCCGGTGGAGGTAGAGGGCGGTTTCGTCGAGAAGGCGTTCGGGGGATTTTACGTCTTTTATGATGACCGCTTCCGTGAGGCGGCGAAGTTCGGTTTCCTCCTTCGGATTCAACTCGCGCCCGGTGTAGACGATGATCGGAAGCATCGAATACGGTGACATTTTCTTCACGCGGTGAATCAGTTCGAAACCGCTCATTCCTGGAAGCTTCAGGTCGATGACGAGGCAATCAATCTGCTCTTCCTCCAACTTGGAGAGGGCGTCTTCGGCGGTGCCGACGGCGAGGACGTTCACGTCGCCGTTTCCGAGCAAATCCTTAATCGCTTTGCGGTCGCGGGCGTTGTCTTCGATGACGAGGAGATTTTTGACGCGGCGGTCGAGGAATTTCGAGGTTCGCGTGAGAGCGGAATCGAGATCCTTGCGGGAGGCCGGTTTTTTGAGAAATCCGAATGCGCCGGCGTGGAGAGCGCGTTCCTCGTGTTCGTCGCCGGAGATGACGTAAACGGGAATGTGCCGGGCGGTGGAGGAGTGTTTCCAGCGGTCGAGAAGCGTCCATCCGCTGGCGTCGGGAAGCTGCAATTCGAGGAGAATCACGGACGGCTGGAATTCACGGACGAAGCGGGCGGCTTGATCCCCGTTGAGGGCGGCGATGCATTTGAAGCCGTTTTCGCGGCCCTTTTCCACGAGCAGGCGCGCGAAAGTTTCATCCTCGTCGACGACCAGAAGCGTCCGGTCTCCGGGAGAGATGGAGGCGCGGTCGTCTTCCACCTGCGGCGCGAGGGTAATGAAATCGACCTCGTTTTCCACCGGCGTGAGTTCCAGCGTGGAAACCGGCGAAGGGGCCATCATCCTTTCCGCGAGGGCGGGGGAGGCGCCGCGGGTTTCGATCGCTTTTTGCGAATCCTGGCGATCGATTTGGGCTTTGATCGCGGAGATTCCGGCGGCGAGACTGGCGATTCCGGACGGGCCGTTCATGGTGCCGGTCATCAGGTTTCGACCGCGCTGGATCGGCATCGGCGTGAATTCCAACGGCAGGTAGAGCGTGAACGTGCTTCCTTCCTCGACTTCGCTCTCCACGCGAATGGTGCCGCCGAGCATTTGGGCGATTTCGCGGCTGATCGACAATCCGAGTCCGGTGCCGCCGTATTTGCGGGAAGTGCCGGCGTCGGCTTGTTGGAAAGCTTCGAAGATGATCCGCTGTTTGTCCTTGGCGATTCCTGTGCCGGTGTCGCGCACCTCGAACGCGAGGACCGCTTTGGCTTTGTTGAGATGCGGATGATCCTCGCGCCAGCCGTGAGTGGCGGGACGGATCGCGAGATCGACGCGGCCGGTATCGGTGAATTTGAAGGCGTTGGAGAGCAGGTTTTTGAGGACCTGTTGCACCCGTTTCGCGTCGGTTCGGAAAGCCGGAGGAAGTTTGGCGTCGAGCGTGATGTCGAAACCGAGTTGGCAGGTTTCCGCGACGGGCCGGAATGTGCGTTCGCAGAAATCGGCGAGTTCCGCGCAGGAAACCTCGGTGATGTCGACGCTCATCGTGCCGGATTCGATCTTGGAAAGGTCGAGAATCTCGTTGATCAACTCGAGCAAATCGGAGCCGGACGCGTAGATGGTGCGGGCGTATTCGATTTGGCGTTCGGTCAGATTTTGATCGGGATTGTCGGTGAGGATTTTCGAGAGGATGAGCAGGCTGTTGAGCGGCGTCCGCAATTCGTGGGACATGTTCGCCAGAAACTCGCTCTTGTATTTGGAGGTGAGGGTGAGCTCTTCCGCTTTGGATTGGAGCGCGAGGCGGGCGTTTTCGACCTCGACGTTTTTGCGCTCGACCTCGTTTTTCTGTTCGGCGAGGAGCGCGGCTTTTTCCTTTAGTTCCTCGTTGGTTTGCTGGAGTTCCTCCTGTTGCTTCTTGAGCAACTCTTCGGAAGCCTGGAGCGAACGGGCCTGTTCTTCGAGTCGCTCGTTTTTCTCGGTGAGCTCGGATTGCTGGCTTTGGAGTTCCTCGGTGAGCGACTGGGATTGCTTGAGCAATTCTTCCGTGCGCATGTTGGTCTGGATCGTGTTGATGACGATCGCGAGCGATTCCATCAATTGATCGAGGAACGCGAGGTGAATGTCGCTGAGGCGCTGGAAGCTGCCGAGTTCGATAGTGGCTTTGACCTCGCCTTCGAAAATAACCGGCAGAACGACGAGGCTCGATGGCACCGCTTCTCCGAGGCCGGAACCGATTTTGACGTAATCGGGCGGAACATCGGTCACGAGAATCCGCTGTTTTTCCAGCAGCACCTGACCGATCAAACCTTCGCCGGCGCGGAAAACATTGGAAAGGCGGCGGCGTTCGCGGAAGGCGTAGGAGGCGAGCAATTTCAACTGGGCCTCCTGATCGGCGTCGTAATCGTTGATGTAGAAAACGCCGTGTTGGGCGCCGACCAGCGGGGCGAGTTCGCTGAGCGTCATTTGGCAGACGGTTTGCAAATCGCGCTGGCCCTGGAGTTTTCGGGTGAAGGTCGCGAGGTTGGTTTTGAGCCAGTCCTGCTCGGTGTTTTTGCGCGTCGTTTCCTTCAAGTTGCGGATCATCTCGTTGACGTTGTCTTTGAGCAACGCCACTTCGCCGGCGGCCTCGACCATGATGCTTCGGCTGAGATCGCCCTTGGTGACCGCGGTGGAAACGTCGGCGATCGCTCGCACCTGCGTGGTGAGATTGGCGGCGAGGCCGTTTACGTTGTCGGTGAGGTCTTTCCAGGTGCCGGCGGCTCCGGGGACGTTTGCTTGACCGCCCAATCGACCTTCGACGCCCACCTCGCGCGCCACCGTGGTTACCTGATCGGCGAAAGTCGCGAGGGTGCCGATCATGTTGTTGATCGTGTCGGCGAGTTCCGCGATTTCGCCCTTCGCTTCCACCGTGAGGGTGAGGCGGAGATTTCCGTTCGCGACAGCGGTAACGACCCGGGCGATACCGCGCACCTGGTCGGTGAGGTTGGCCGCCATGAGATTCACGTTGTCGGTGAGGTCTTTCCAGGTTCCGGCAACTCCTCGGACTTGCGCCTGTCCGCCGAGATTTCCTTCGGTTCCCACTTCGCGGGCCACGCGGGTTACTTCGGAGGCGAAGGAGTTTAGCTGGTCCACCATGGTATTGATGGTGGTTTTCAGCTCCTGAATTTCGCCTTTGGCGTCGACGGTGATTTTCCGGGTCAGGTCGCCTCGCGCGGCCGCGGTCGTCACGTCGGCGATGTTTCGCACCTGGTTCGTGAGGTTGGCGGCCATGCCGTTCACGTTGTCGGTAAGGTCTTTCCAGGTTCCGGCAACTCCGGAGACGGCCGCTTGACCGCCGAGTTTTCCGTCGGTTCCCACCTCGCGGGCCACGCGGGTTACTTCGGAGGCGAAGGAGTTTAGCTGGTCCACCATGGTGTTGATGGTGTTTTTCAGCTCCTGAATTTCGCCTTTGGCGTCGACGGTGATTTTTCGGGTCAGGTCGCCTCGGGCCACAGCGGTGGTCACGTCGGCGATGTTTCGCACCTGACTGGTCAAATTCGCGGCCATGCCGTTCACCGATTCGGTCAAATCTTTCCACGTGCCGGCCACGCCTCGGACTTCCGCTTGTCCGCCGAGTTCTCCCTCCGTTCCCACCTCGCGGGCCACACGAGTTACTTCCGCGGCGAACGAATTGAGGCGTTCCACCATCGTGTTGATGGTGTTTTT
>CAZJCL010000136.1:0-4425 GCA_964544025.1 uncultured Opitutales bacterium
TGGAAGGGGAAAAGGATAAGCTGCGGAAAGAGGCGGAGGAGAAAATCGGCACGGAATTGATGGAACGCTCGAAGGGGATTTTGGATGGGTTTTCGCTTCCGCGGAAGTGAGGAATTGGCCAAGGGCGGAACCTGATTTCCTTTTTCGGAATTGCGTCGCTGCGGCTGAACGAGCCTATTGGAGCGGTGCATGAACCCGGTTGTTTTATATTTCGCTGACGGGACGATTTTTTTCGCCGGTCTTGCGGTGGTCGTTGTGGCGGCGATGTTGCTCCGCGTATCGGGAAACCGGATGATGCAGGGGGCATCCATAGTGTTGGGCATTTTCGGGATCATACTTGTACTAATTTCCGCGACGCCTCTTCCGGTCCTGGCGTATCTTTTGTGGACGTTGGTTATGGTAATCGGGTTCGCCGTGCTTTCTTGGCGAGAGAGGTTGGCACGGTTTCGACCAGTCGCGGCGGTCGCGATTTTTGTTTCCTCGGCGGGGCTTTTTCTCGTTGAGGTGCGGTATCATCGTCCGCCGGAGTTTGTTGTTCCGGAGGGAGCCACCGTGTATGTCATCGGTGACTCAATAAGCGCCGGAATGGGAACTGAGCACGATCCCTGGCCGGCGGTGCTCGATCGGAGAAGTTCGTGGAAGATCGTGAATCTCGCGATGGCAGGGGCGACGGTCGAGAGCGCGCTGGATCAGGCTGATCGTATTGTTGAGGACGGCTCGTATGTGATCGTCGAGATTGGCGGAAACGATTTGCTTGGAAATACCGATGCGATGGAATTCGCGGTTAAATTGGATCGACTGATTTTGTCGCTCAATGAAGGCGGACACCGGATCCTGTTGCTGGAACTTCCGCTGTTTCCGTTTCAGAACGGATACGGAAAGGCGCAACGCGAAATCGCCGCCAAATACGGCGCGATTCTTGTGCCGAAACGGTATTTCACGAAGGTATTGGGCATGAAAGATGGTACGCTGGACGGGTTGCATCTTTCGCAAGAAGGACACGATGCGATGGCGGAGATGATTACGCAGATCTTGGCGAAATAGCTGGGATCTTTGGATGGCGTTCTCAAGTTCGGCCGACTTGCCAAAGATGTTTTGCTGGGACGGCTTTGGGGGAGAGGGGCGGGAGGGAGTTTTAGGTGGTTTGGGCTTGGGCTGTGAGCTTGGGCTCGGGGAAGCACTCCTACCTTGGGCTCTGAACGGAGCCTATGGATATAGGACGATGCCGACGCGTTCGATGTGGTCGCGGAGGCTGGGGAGTTTGATCGAGTGGAATGATTTTACGTCGAACCGGTAGGGGAGCGGGAGTTCCTCGAGTTCGGCGGCGATGGTTTCGGCGCGAAGTTCATCAATTTCACCCCAAAGCGCCAAGTCGATGTCAGATCGATCGGTGTGGGTTCCTTTGGCGCGGGAGCCGAAAATTCTCGCTTCCGTCACTTCGGGATGGCGCCGCAGGATGTTCGTTATCAGGTGTGATTCCGTAGTGGTGAGAGCGGGAGATTTCATGGGTTAGGATTCGCCAATAAAAAACTCATGCAGTTGCTCCATTGCTGGAAGATAACGGGCGGCGATGGCTTGGACCGCTTTTTCGAAAACGGCGGCATCGTAGGTGTGGGAAAGCAGGTTTCGGTGGTCGAGCATGTCTATCCAAATTTGTCCTTCCGAGAGGACTTTTGCGGCGTAGGCATCTTTGATCACTTGTCGCGGAGTGACGGGATTGATGACCAGACCGGCGTGTTCCAGATAATCTTTCAGCGTCTTCCACGCCAATTCGAACGTGTATTCGAAGCGTTGGACAACGCCTTCCTGTTCCAGTTGGTTGAGGGCGGCGGGGCCGTTTTGAAGAGCTTCGCGGAGGAGGACGACGCCGCGGTCGAAATTTTGGAAGCGCTGCTTCCAGCATATGTCGGATTCATGGCGGAATGAGGATGATAATCGCCTTTTTCGGGCGAAAGTCGAGGCGAGGGAGCGAGGTTGGCGCCGGGATGAAGCGGCGGGAGATGTTACGGGGTTTCGCTGAGGGTGCGGAAGTATTCTTCTACGAGGGTGCGGTATTCTTCGGGGGGCTCGGAGGTTTGGCGTTGGAGGCGGGCGCGGCGTTCGATTTCCAGGGCGAAGAGTTGTTGCTCCAGGGTGCGGGCGGCGGCGCGGAGGAGGGTTTCGGTGCGGAAGATGTTGGGGGTTTGGCCTTCGCCGGTGGTGGTGCCGCGGAGTTCGCCGCTGATCTCCTGAAGCTGGGAGTTGTTTAGGGATTTTCCGGCTTGGCCGACGCGTTCGCCGAGACGGTCGGTGAGTTGGGGGAGGTGTTGGGAGATTTCGGAGGGGGATTGGCCGGTCATGGAGAGGACTTCCTGGCGGGCTTGTTCGAGTTGGGAGAGGAGGCGCTCCATTTGTTGGCGGGACATGGAGGGGAGGAGGGAGGAGGATTCTTCGAGGTTTTGGGCGAGTTCGCCGAGTTGGGCGGCGGCGGTTTCCTGCATTTCGGCGGCGCGTTCGAATTGGCGGTAGAGGAGGGCGTTTCCGGCGCGGCCCATTTGGGCGGCGACGTTTTGGTCGCGGATTTGTTGTCCGGCTTCGGCGACGGCGCGGGCGGCTTCGGGATTGGAATCGCGGAGCTGGTTGGCGGTGTCGTTCATTCCGGCGAGAAGGTTTTCGAGGGATTGTTGGAGGGATTGTTGTTGTTCGCGGAGGGAGGAGGATTTTTCGGGATTCGGGGAATCGCTTTGGGCGAGACCGCGGCTGCCTCCGGCGGCTTGGCCTTGTTGCTGAGCGAGTTGGCTGGCTTGGTTGGCGAGTTGGGAGATTTGGTTTCCGGTGGCTTGGCCGATTGCGTCGTCGATGCGCTCAAGGGCGGAGAGGAGGGAGGAGCGGGCGCGGTCGCCGGAGCGGGCGGCTTCGGCGGGACTGTTTTGGGAGATGTTTTGTTCGGACTGTTGCATGGAGCCGGCGGCGGAGGCGAGGTCGCGGCGGATGGATTCGAGGCCGGACGCGCCGGAAAGGGCGTCGGCGGTTTGCTGGGCTTGTTCGCGGAGGGATTGCTGGCGGTTTTGGAGATCGGTTTGCTGTTCGGGGTTCAGGGATTGGAGGCGGCGGAGGGCGCTGCTTTGGGCGGCTTGGGAATCGGCCATTTGCTGGACTTGGCGCTGGAGTTCCTGGAGGGCGGCGAGTTGTTCGTCGGAGGGAGATTCGGGTTGTTGTTGGGGGCTGGGGCCGGAGGAGGAGCTTTCGGAGGGTTCCTTGGATTGGGCCTGATTTTTCATCAGTTGGGTTTGGATGGCGACGAGTTCGGCGAGGGCCATTTCCTGGAGGGGAATGGAAGGTTCGACTTCGCGTTGGGCGAGGCGGGCGGCGGCTTCTTCGACGCGTTGGGCGGCGCGGCCGAGGAGGGTGACGAGCGGGGCGGCTTCTTCGGGGCCGGCCTGGTCGATGACTTCTTGTTGGACGCGGGCGATTTCGAGGCGGATTTCGCCGAGGCCGGAAGCGATTTCGCGTTCGCGGGCGAGGTCGTCGTGGGGGAGGGTTTCCCAGCTGAGGCGGATGAGGCGTTTGAGTTCGAGGATGAGGGCTTGGAGGTCGATGCGTTCGAGTTCCATCGGTTGGCCTTCCATTTCCTCGGGAACGATTTCTTCGCGGACTTCGATGAAGTAGATTTCGGAGCGGGTTTGCTGGGGATTGGGATCGCGGTTGTCGGTGGCGGTGAAGAAGTAGGTGACGACGTCGCCTTCGACGGCTTCCAGGGCGGGGAGATCGAGGGAAATGGTTTGTTGGTTTTCGAGGGTGGGTTCGGCGTCGGGTTCGGCGCGGAAAATTTGGGCGACGGGGGCGCGTTGGCCGGAAACGGAGACGTGGAGTTCAATTTGGGTGAGGCCGAAATCGTCGGCGGCGAGGGTGCGGAGGGCGACTTTGGCGTCGGGCGTGGCTTCGGTGTCCTGACCGGGATGGGTGACTTCGATGGTGGGCGGTTCGTCGGGGGTGACGGTGACTTGGAAGGGCGGGGTGCGGGCGGAGCGGTTTTCGGCGTCGCGGACGGAGATGCGGGCGGTGAAGGATTCGGCGGCGACGGTGGAGCGGGTGAAGGTGTTTTCGGCGGCGGATTCGAGCGGGAGCGGATCGGTGCCGGTTTCGAGGGAGGCGGATTGGGCGGAGGCGGAGCGGATTTTCCAGTGGATTTGGCTTCCGGCGATGGCGGAGAAATCGGCGAGTTCGGAGAGGGTTTGTTGGGGGAGGCGGGTGTAGGCGGGCGGTTGGATGAGGATTTCGGTTTCGTCGATGGTCGGGGGGATGTAGGGAGTTATTTCATACCACGGGGAACGGAGCGAGGGGGTGGAGACGCGGTAGGAGATCGGTTCGCGGATGTCGTAGAAGGTGAAGGAGTGGGCGTCGGCGTCGCGGTTCATGGGGAAACTGTGGCGGCCGGTTTCGTCG
>CAZJCL010000136.1:4525-7299 GCA_964544025.1 uncultured Opitutales bacterium
CGGTGTCGCGGTTGATTTTTTCGACGAGCGCGGATTCGAGCGGGCGGCGGTCGGCGGCGGGTTTTTGTTCGAGTTCGACGGCGCAGATGAAGGCGTCCATCCACTCGGGGTGGCGGTTTTCGAGTTTGGCGGCGAGGCGGGAAAGCGGGGGCGGACGGGTCCAGACTCGGATGGCGGCGATGAGCGCGGCGAGGGCGGCGGCGAGGATTATCGTGAGGGAAATGGTGAAGGCGGTCGATTCGCGGATGGGGAGAAAGGCGAACAGGAGGGCGGCGGCGAGGAGAAGGAGAATCGCGGCGAGGGCGGCGGCGAGAAGGATCGCGATGGTTTGCCGTTTTTGGAGGAGGGCGGCGGTGGAGCGGAGGCGATCGGAGACGGTCGGTTTCATGAGGAAATGGCCGAGGCGCGGGCGGGCGAATCTTGTTTGGATGGCGCGGATTTCGCGGATTGGCGAAGGCGGGCGGCGAGCGGCATTTCGATAATGAAGAGGAGAAGGGCGGCCAAGGCGAGCCAAGGCCAGAGTTCGCGGCGGCGGTCGGCGGGCGCGGCGGCATTGGCGGAAGTTGTTGCGGAATTAGCGGGAGCGATGGCTGCGGCGAGGGCGATCGGGTCGGCGGCGGTTGTGAGGGATTCGGAGCGGGGGACGTTGAGGATGAGCGGGGTGCCGCCGATCATGTGGAGGCCGGGGACGAGGGGATCGACGCGGGCGAGAGCGGAGTTTTCGGGGGAAACGCCGAGGCGGGCGGCGAGGGTGGAGGGGGCGGCGCCGGTTTCGGCGTAGACGAGTCCGAAATCCGCGGGAATGTTTCCGGCGACGATTTCGCGGACCATCGGGAGAAAGGCGGTGGTGAGGGGGAGATCGGTCCAGGTGGTGTCGAAGGAGAAGGCGGAGGAGAAGACTTGTCCAGATTCGAACGGTTGGGCGAGGAGGAGCGGTTCGCCGGAGTTGGCGCGGATTAGCTCGGTGGTGTTTTCGGCGGCGGGGGCGAGGCGGGCGATCCGGAAGATCGAGATTTGGGAGAGGGAGCGGGCGGCTTCGTCGCGGAAAAGGAGATCGAGCGGAGTGTCGGGGGCGAGTTGGCCGATGGTGTAGGGTTGGCCGCGGGTGGCGCCGGCGATGCCGTTGAAATCGAGGGAGAGGATTTGGTGGTCGTGGAGAAGCGAAAATTGGCGGGCGGGGGCTTTTCCGGGGGTGACGAGGAGGCGTCCGCCCTGGGCGACGAATTCGCGGAGGAGCGGCCAATGGGCGTCGGGGAGGTAGGGGGCGGCGCCGAGGAGGAGGAGGGCGTGGAGGTTTTCGAAATGGCGGGGTTCGAGGGAGGCGGGTTCGGCGGTTTCGATGTTGAAATGGACCCATTGGCTGGGGGTGCGGGTTTGGAGGGCGCGGGTGAGGAAGAAGAGTTCTTCGGCTTTTTCGGGTTCGTCGGAGAGGGGGGCGATGGCGAGGATGTTGAGGGCGGGCGGGGGAGCGAGCCAGAGGTGGAAGCGGTCGTCGGCGGCGAAATCGTCGGGATCGAGGGCGAGTTCGGCGCGGGAGGCTTGTTCGTTTTCGACGACGAAAACGGCGGTGGCGGTTTGGGCGGGGGGGATTTCGAGATTTTGGGATTGGGCGGTGTCGCCGGCGGAGAGGCGGATGGTGCGGGTGGCGGCGGAGGGGCCGAAGTTGCGGATTTCGGCGACGATTTGGCGGCGGTTTTCGGGGAGCGGGAGGGCGCGGGCGTTGACGATGCCGACGTTTTCGCGGGATGGGGCGGCGATGTTTTCCCATTGGACGGAGATTCCGGCGGGGATTTGGGGGAGAGCGGAGGGAGTCCAATCGGAGGCTTGGAAATCGGAAATGACGACGATTTTGCCGGGGCGGTTTCCGGAGAAAAGGCGGAGGGCTTGGCGGAAGGATTCGCGGGGAGCGCCGGCGACGAGGCGGGGTTGGGCGGTGGCGAGGGTTTGGCGGAAATCGGCGCGGTCGGTGGAGAGCGGGACGGTGGCGGCGGGGTTGTCGGCGGAAAGGACGAGGGCGAGGGGGGATTGCGGGTTTTCGGCGGCGATTTGTTCGGCTTTTTCGGTGGCGGTTTCCCAGGAGTTCCAGCCGGACATGCTGGCGGAGGCGTCGAGGAGGAGGACGATTTCGGGGGCTTCGGAATCGGCGGCGGCGAGGGATTCGCGGGGTTGCCATTCGGGGCGGGCGAGGGCGGTGACGATGGCGGCGAAGAGGAGGAGGCGGAGGGCGAGGAGGAGGAGGTCGCGGAGGCGGCGTTTGCGTTCGACCGGCATTTTTCCGCGGAGGATGAAACGGACGGAGGGGAAGAAAAGGGGGCGGAAAAGGTCGCGGTTGATCAGGTGAATCAGGATCGGCGCGGCGAGGCCGAGGAGGGCCCAGAGGAAGGCGGGATTGGCGAACGTCAACACTTAGTTATTGGTTATTAGTTACTTGTTATTGGTGTTTCTCATTTGGTGTTGTCGCGTTTGTGGAGGTAGGTGGCGAGGGTGTGGGCGAGGGAGTCGGTGGTGAGGAGGCGGGTGAATTCGACGTGGGATTTGGTCATCGTTTGGGAGAGGTTGGCGAGGAAATCGTTCATGCGGCGGATGTAGTCGGAGCGGACGCCGGCGGGAAAGGTGAGGATGCGTTTTCCGTCTTCGGCGTCGATGAATTCGGTGGAGTTGTCGAAGGGGAGGTCAAGTTCGTCTTGATCGAGGACTTGGAAGGCGAGGGCGTCGTGGCGGGCGAAGCGGAGGCGTTTGAGGAGGTCGGGGAGGTTTTGTTCGGAGTCGAGAAA
>CAZJCL010000137.1:0-3968 GCA_964544025.1 uncultured Opitutales bacterium
TTCTGGAGCGAAAGATGGGGCATGTGATCGCGACCGGCGCGGAAACCGTGGCGACAGCGAATCCGGGTTGCATGATTCAGGTGAAATCGGGAGTTCAGGAAAAAGGTGTGAAGATCCGCGTGGAGCATCCGGTGACGCTGTTGGCGCGGGCGTATAGGGAAGGTAGAATTAAGAAGTAAGAATGAAGAATTGAGAAGGGAGAATGGGGGAAGGAGGGTGGGGATGCTTGGGTTCTGTGGGGTTAACAGAAGGTAGCGAAGGTAGCGAAGGGAGCGAAGGTGGATTGGGGGAGAAGGAGGCAGAAAAGGGTTTTGCGGCGGAGGCGCTGAGGGCATGGAGAGTTGGGCTCGTAGCTTTTAGAGATATGATGTGGTCATCGGCGAAGTGCCGATGCTCTGGTCGGAGGAGGGGTTCAGGTGTAGATGCCGGCGCCTAGGAGGGTTTCGTTGTTGTGGAGGGCGAGGATTTGGCCGGGGGTGAGGGCGCGTTGGGGGGCGTCGAAATGGATGCGGGCGGTGGTTTCGCCGGTCGGTTCGAAGGTGATTTGCTGGAGCGGATCGAGGTAGCGGGGGCGGGCTTGGAGGCGGCGTTTTTCGCGGATCGGTTTGTTGATCCAGGAGATGCCGTGGAGGCCGATTTCGTGGGTGAAAAGGCCGGGGGAATCGGGGCGGTCGAAGGCGACGAGGAGACGGTTTTGTTCGAGGTCTTTTCCGACGACGACGAAGTGTTCGTTGTCGGTGTTGGAGGGGACGCCGATGCCGCGGCGCTGGCCGATGGTGTAGAGGTGGAGGCCTTTGTGGTGGCCGACTTGGCGTCCGTCGGCGGTCCAGATTTCGCCGGGTTCGTCCTGGATGTAGTGGCGGAGGAAATCGGACATGCGGATGTTGCCGATGAAGCAGATTCCCTGGCTGTCTTTTTTTTGCGCGTTGGGGAGATTGCGGGCGATGGCGATTTCGCGGACTTCGGATTTGCGGAGGTGGCCGATCGGGAATTCGGCGCGGGCGAGTTGTTCCTGGCGGAGCATGGCGAGGAAGTAGCCTTGGTTTTTCTTATCGTCAACGCCTTCAAGGAGATCGAAGGAGCCGTCGTCGCGGCGGATTTTGCGGGCGTAATGTCCGGTGGCGACGGCGGAGAAACCTTCGGCGAGGGCGTAGTCGAGGAGGACGCCGAACTTCATTTCGCGGTTGCACATCACATCGGGGTTCGGGGTGATGCCGCGTTTATAGCCGTCGAGGAGGTATTCGACGATGCGCTGTTTGTATTGGTCGATGAAGTTGACGACGCGGAACTCGATGCCGAGGGCGTTGGCGGCGGCGCGGGCGTCTTCGATGTCCTGTTGCCACGGGCAATCGCCGAAGATGTTTTCCTCGTTGATCCAGTTTTTCATGTAGGCGCCGACGATTTGCGCGCCCTTTTCCTTGAGGAGAAGAGCGGCGACCGCGCTGTCGACCCCGCCCGACATTGCTACCAAAATTTTGCCCATTTCGCGAAAAGGGAGTAACGGTAGGGGAAATGGCGGGAAAAGCGAGCGTGGGCGGAAACGGAAATTCCGGGGGCGGCGAACCGCTCAGACTGGGGTTCCCGGTGAAGGTTTTGGGGCGGCCGGAACTGAAAAGCAACGATAGCCGGCGCTGGCAGAACGATCCGCATTTGCGGGTTTCGCTGGAGTATCTCGACCAGATTCTCGACTACCTTGCCCGGCACCGGATCAACATGTATCGGATGTCGTCGGATTTGGCCCCGTATGTGACGCATCCGGATATGCCGCAGTTTCACGGGATGATCCGCGAGTGCGGGGCGGAGTTGCGGGCGATCGGGAAAAAGGCGCGGAAGCTCGGGATGCGGCTTTCGTTTCATCCGTCGCAATTTGTCGTGCTGAACAGTCCAAATCCGGAACTGGTGCGGAAAAGCGTGTGGGATCTTTCGGCTCAGGCGGAGATGTTGGATTTGATGGAGTTGGGCGAGGAGGCGGTGGTGGTGATTCATGTCGGTGGCGCGTATGGCGACCGGGCGGCGGGGAATGCGCGTTGGGTGGAGACGTGGAAAAACACTTTGCCGGAGCATGTGAGGCGGCGGCTGGTGCTGGAGCATGACGATTTGCGTTTCAGCGCGGCGGATGTGCTTTGGATTCATGAGCATACGGGAGTGCGGCTGATTTTCGATTACCAGCATTTTTGGTGTTTCAATCCGGAGCGGCTCGAGATGCGGGAGACGGTGGAGAGGATTTTGAAAACTTGGCCGGACGGGGTTCGGCCGAAGATTCATTTTTCAACGCCGCGGAGTGAGATGCGGGAGCAGAAGCGGGCGAACCGGAAGACGGGGAAGAAGGAGACGGTTTATGTGGCGCCGGTTTGGACGGGGCACGCGGATTTCTGCAATCCGTTCGAGTTCGCGACTTTTATGCGAACGGTTTCGGACCTGGAGTTCGATGTGATGCTTGAGAGCAAGATGAAGGATTTGGCGCTGATTCGGTTGCGGCCGGATTTGCTGCGTTACGCGCCGGATGTGGCGAAGCGTTTCGGGTTGGAGCCGGAGGAGGAGGCGCTGTTGCAGGAGGAGGAAGCGGCGGTTTTGGAGACGGAAAACGCGGGGAGCGAGTAACGGAGGATGGCGATTTGTTGACGGGTTGTGGGGGAGGCGGTTTGGAAAAGGGGGATTTCGCGGCTGCTTTGATTATTGCTTTGGGCTGAGCCGTTTGTCATTTTTGAACGTTTGATGCGGCTTCGAAACCTGCGGTAAAGGGAAGTTATGAAAGTTTTCTTCAAGATCGTCTTGGGCAATTTGGTGGCCCTTTGTTTGTTCGGCTTCCTGGCGTTGATGCTGTTTAGCTCGTTCATTGCCGTGCTGATTCAGGGGGATGACGCGGTGGGAACGGTCGAATCGGGGTCGGTGCTCGTTTTTGACATGTCGGCGAACATCACTGATTCGCCGCCGGTCGCGGAGTTCGCGCAGTTGGTGGAGCAGAGTTTGGGGCAGTCGTCGGTGCCGACGATGTCGTTGCGGACGGTTTCGGAAGCGATTCGGGCGGGGGCGCGGGATGAGAGGGTTTCGGCGCTGTTTCTTTATGGGAATTTCATTCCGCAGGGGTATGGGAGCGGGTTTGGCGCGCTGCGGGAGGTGCGGGAGGCGGTGGAGACGTTCGCGAAATCGGGGAAGCCGGTGATCGCGTATTTGGAGAATCCGACGGTGCGGGAATATTATTTGGCGTCGGCGGCGGAGACGATTGTTTTGAATCCGTATGGGTTGCTGGGAATCAATGGCTTGGCCTCGCAGCAGATTTTTCTGGCGGGATTGTTGGAAAAATATGGGGTGGGGGTTCAGGTGACGCGGGCGGGGCAGTATAAGTCGGCGGTCGAGATTTTCACCGAGGCGGAGATGTCTCCGGCGAACCGTTTTCAGACGCAGGAGCTTTTGAACGATGTCTGGAGCGATATTTTGTTGCGGGTCAGCGAAGGGCGGGGAATCGCGGCGGAGGAGATTCAGCGGATGACGGATGAGCGCGGGTTCGTCGATCCCGATGTGGCGATGGAAAAGGGGTTGGTGGATGCGATCGGTTATTTCGACGAGGTGATGGGGAATTTGCAGCAAATCACCGGGGTGGGATCGGGCGAGATTTTTCCGCAGATCGGTTTGGAAGAATACGCGAAGATCGCGTTGAAGCCGACGGCCAAGGTTGCGGGTGGCGGAAATCAGATAGCGATTTTGTATTTGGAAGGGGACATCGTGGATGGGGAAGGCGGGCCGGGATCGGTGGGCGGAGACCGTTTTGCGAGGGAGATCCGGCAGTTGCGTTTGAACAAGAGCGTCAATGCGATCGTGGTGCGGGTGAACAGTCCGGGCGGAAGCGTGACGGCGGCGGAGACGATTCAGCGGGAATTGGCGCTGGCGAGAGAGCAGATGCCGGTGGTGGTTTCGTGCGGGAGTTTCGCGGCTTCGGGCGGATATTGGGTGGCGACGGAGGCGGATCA
>CAZJCL010000137.1:4068-7263 GCA_964544025.1 uncultured Opitutales bacterium
GGGCGGGAGATGGATTTCGAGCAAGCGCACGCGTTGGCGCAGGGGCGGGTTTGGTCGGGGCGTCAGGCGTTGGAAAACGGCTTGGTTGACCAGGTCGGGGGATTGGGGCACGCGGTCGCTTACGCGGCGCAGGCGGCGGGTTTGCGGGAGTGGGAGATTTACGAGTTTCCGCGGCCGGCGGAGTTCGCCGATTTGCTCGCCGAGATGGTGTCGCCGCAGCAAGCGCCGTTGGTGCGCGATCCGATGCAGAATTTTTTGAGCGACGTGCGGTCGGATCTGCGGTCGTTTCAGTTGTTGAATGACCCGCGCGGAATCTATGCGCGGATGCCGTTTACGATGCGGATCGAGTAGTTTTGGCCGGGATGAGGCCGGGAGGTTTTGCAATTTTAATTTCTCTAATAGAGTTAAGCATTTATGAATCCAGAAGTTCGCAGCAAAATTGAAGATATGAACAAGCGCGCCGGTTACCTGTGGAGGTATCTTTGACGTCGCTAAACGAGAATTTGATATTCAGACGTTGGAAGCGCGGATGTCCCAGCCGGATTTTTGGGACAATCACGACGCGGCGCAAAAGACGATCGGCGAAGTAAACCGGCTCAAGAATTCGATCTCCGGGCTGGTCGAGTTGAAGAAGAACCTCGAGGACGCGGAAGCGATGGTGGAGTTGCTCGATGAGAGCGGCGACGGCGACGATTCGGCGGACGCGAAGGAATTGGCGCGGATGGTGAACGAGATGCACGAGACGATGGACGATCTCGAAATCCGCTCGTTTCTCACCGGGCCTTACGATAACTCGAACGCGATTATCACCGTTCACGCGGGCGCGGGCGGCACGGAATCGTGCGATTGGGCCGACATGCTTTTCCGGATGTATACGCGCTGGGCGGAGAACCGCGGCTTCGAGGTCGAAGTCCAGGATGTGCAGGACGGCGATGAGGCGGGAATCAGCCGGGCGACGTTTTTAGTGAAAGGGGAAAACGCGTATGGTTTCGCGCGGGCCGAGCGAGGGGTGCACCGGCTGGTGCGGATCAGTCCGTTTGATTCGAACAAGCGGCGTCACACGTCGTTCAGCTCGGTCGATGTGATCGCGGAAATCGAGGACGACGATGTCGGTTTCGAAATCGACGAGGACGATCTGCGGGTCGACACGTATCGTTCGAGCGGAAAGGGCGGTCAGCACGTGAACAAGACGGACTCGGCGGTGCGGTTGACGCACTTGCCGACGGGGCTTGTGGTGGCGTGTCAGAACGAGCGTTCGCAACTCAAGAACAAGGCGACGGCGATGAAGATTTTGAAGTCGCGGATTTTTGAGAAAATGCAGGACGAGAAGCGGGCCGAGATGGAGAAATTTTACGGGGAGAAAAACGAGATCGGCTGGGGAAACCAGATTCGGAGTTACGTTTTTCAGCCGTATCAAATGGTGAAGGATCTCCGGACCGGCGTGGAAACCGGCAACGTGCAGGAAGTGATGAACGGCGGAATCGACCGGTTTATCAACGCGTGGTTGCGGGCGGGTTGTCCGAGCGTGCGGAATAAGGAGGCGGTCGCGGATGAGTAACGGCGCGCCAAAGATCGCGGTGGAGGAACTGCGGCGGGCGTTCGCGGAGCGGGAGCTGTTCGACGGGAAAACGTGGCAGCTCTCGCCGTCGGCGTTTCCGATTTCGGAGGCGGAGATGGCGGCGCTGGAGCGGATCGGGCAGGCGTGTCTCGATTTTCACCGGGCGGTGGAGAACCTGTATCAGCGTTCGGCCAGCGGAAAAAATATTCTGCGTAACAAGAAACTGGAGACGCCGTGGGTCGCGGATTATTACGACCGCGGGAAGCCGGAAAATTTGCGGAAGTTTAACCGTTCGGAGAAACGGCGCGGGGAATTGCCGCCGGTTTTTCGTCCGGATTTGCTGCTGACGGAAGAGGGATTCGCGCTGACGGAATTCGACTCGGTGCCGGGCGGGATCGGGTTGACCGGGTTTTTGAACCGGATTTACGGAAGCGTGGACGAAGCGGTGATCGGGACGGGAGACGCGATGATCGACGGGTTTTACGATGCGGTGCGATCGGTCGCGCCGGAGACGAAACATCCGGCGATCGCGATCGTGGTGAGCGAGGAATCGGCGGTTTACCGTCCGGAAATGGAGTGGTTGGCGGAGCGTTTGCGGGAGCGGGGGAAACGCGTTTTTTGTCTCGCGCCGGAGAATCTGATTCCGCTGGGCGGGGGGCTGTTTTTCGATCTGGAGGGGAATCCGGAGAAGATCGACATCATTTACCGGTTTTTCGAGCTGCACGATCTTGGGAATCTGCCGGTGACGGATTATTTGCTGGAGGCGTGGGAGAATGAGGAGGTGGAAATCACGCCGCCGTTGCGGACGATTTTCGAGGAAAAGCTGTCGATGGCGCTTTTTCATCATCATTTGCTGGAGGATTATTGGCGGGAAAATCTGCCGAAAAAGAGCCAGCGGATTTTGGCGAAGATCATTCCGCAATCGTGGATCGTGGATCCGCAACCGCTGCCGCCGGGCGCGGTTTATGTCGGGCCGCTGGTCGGCGGGAAACCGATGAGCGATTGGCGGGATTTGATCGAGGCGTCGCAGAAGGAGCGGGATTTGATTTTGAAAATCAGCGGCTTCGATCCGAGCGCGGAAGGGGCGAAAAGCGTGATTTACGGCCGCGACAGTTCGCGCGAGGAATGGCAAAGCGGGATCGCGGCGGCGATCGCGGGGAGCGAAACGCATTTGTATGTGGTGCAGGAATACCGGAAACCGATGCGGCGGAAGCATCCGGTTTACGATGCGGACGGAAGTGTGGAGGAGGCGTATGGGCGGTTGCGGCTTTGTCCGTATTTTTTCCGTGAGAATGATCAGGTGAAGCTGACGGGAATCCTCGCGACCTTTTGCCCGGCGGATAAAAAGATCATCCACGGGATGAAAGACGCGGCGATGTTGCCGTGCCGGGCGGATTTCGGGGAGTAAGAGCGGGGAGGCTTTGGCTCTGTTTTAACCACGACGGAGCGTAGCGGAGATGGCGAAGCAATGGACACTAATACACACGAATGAGGTGGGGATCTGTTTGAGCAGAAGGGGAGTTTTAAACCACGGAAGACGCGGAAGGCTTGGGCTCTGGATTTAACAGAAGGGAGCAAAGGGCTTGGGCTCTGTTTTTTTAACCACGGATGGCACAGATGGGCACAGATGAGACGGG
>CAZJCL010000138.1:0-7235 GCA_964544025.1 uncultured Opitutales bacterium
AACCTGCGACCAAGTGATTAACAGTCACCTGCTCTACCACTGAGCTACCGGGCAATGGTAGAAAGTCGATTACACTTTCATGCGGTTTTCCGGAGTTCAAGCGATTTATCCCGGTTTAATGGGATTTCTCGCTGAGCGTCCGGAGGATCGGCTTTCAGCAAAATCGAAAGGGCTAAGAAGTCGGGTTTCATTGGGGTTGTCAACGATAGTTTGCCGGTTTTTTTGCAATTTTTCAGGAACGGGAAACTTTTGATTGATTTTGATTCCACCGGCTCTACTGTTCTCCCTTTTTCTCACGAGGAGAAGTCGCCTCAATTGGCCTTTTTTTAAGGAATACTCGATACAGCGTTATGAAACAGATCAAGCTAACCGTGCAGGCACGAGATGGAAAAGGTCGGAGCGCGGCCAGGCGGCTGCGGGCCAAGGACAAGGTGCCGGGCGTCGTTTACGGGAAACATAGTTCCCCCCTCAGTATTGCAGTGGGTAAGGTCGAGGTGGCCCGGCTCCTGAAGGAGACTGCCGGAGCGACTTCCCTGGTGGAGTTGAACCGCGAGGGTGAGGCGATTCTTTCGATCATTCAGGAAGTCCAGCGGAATCCGTTGACCGGTCAGGTCGTTCACCTCGATTTTCAAGCGGTGTCGGCGAAGGAGGAATTGCACACGCACGTGGCTCTTCATTTCGTGGGCGAAGCGTTCGGCGTGAAGAATCAAAACGGGTTGATCGATATTTCTTCTTATCAGATCGATATCCGTTGCTTGCCGAAGGATTTGCCGGAATCGGTGACGGTGGATGTTTCCGGTTTGAAGGTGGGCGAGGCGATTCACACGAAGGATTTGCCGACTCTCGAAGGGGTTGTCTACCTGGCGGACGAGGATCACGTGGTCGTTTCCTGCATTGAGCAGCGGGTCGACTCGGCCGATACGGGCGAGAGCGAAGCGGAAGCGGCGCCGTCTGGCGAGGCCGCGAAGAAGGCGGAGTAATTTTTTTGGAGATCCCGCGTTCCGGTTTCGGAGCGTGGGACTGTTCTTTGAGTAGGAACGCGAAGTGAAGCGCGCCTGCGGGCGGGCGGAATTTCGTGAAGTTTTGAGAGTTTGATGGACGCACCAGTGGTGATCGCGGGTTTGGGGAATCCGGGACGGGAATATGAAGGGACCCGTCACAATATCGGATTCTGGCTGGTGGACGCTTGGGCGCGGGAGCAGGGCGTGCAATGGGCGCTGCGCCGGGAGTTCGAGGCGGAGGTGTGTTCGTTTCAGCGTCGCGGGAAGAAGATTTTTCTCGTGAAGCCGACGACTTACGTGAATCTGAGCGGGCGGGCGCTGGGAGCGTTTTGCCGGTATTACCGGATTCCGGCGACGTCGGTGGTGGTGGTTTACGACGAGTTGAATTTGGACGCGGGGCGGTTGAAGATTTCGGTGAAAGGGAGCGCGGGAGGTCACAACGGAATCGCCAGCATTCTGGAGCATTTGGACAGCGATTTTATTCGGTTTCGTCTCGGGATCGGGCCGCGGTTCCCGCCGGAGATCGACCTCAAGGATTTTGTATTAGGCAAGTTTACGGAGCAGCAAGCGGCTGACTTCGAGGGCAGGGTTCGGGAATTTGTGGGCGCGTTACAGCTGTTGATTGACAGCGGCCCCAACCATGCCATGAATCGGATCAACCAGAGAAACAAAGTAAAAAATGAGCGACAAGAGCAGCAATTACAGAGCGACGTTTGTTCTCGACATGAGAAACAAGACGGCATCGGTGGAGGAAATCATCGATCAGCTGAAGAAGGAACTGGAAGCGGTGAACGCTGAAGTGGGTGAGGTGGAAAACCTCGGTTCCAAGGATTTCGCCCGTACGCCGGATCGCGAATTGCGTTCGGGGATTTACGTGAACATGGATTTCCGTTCTCCTCCGAACGGGCCGCAGGCTCTTCGCGACCGTCTTCGTCTGAACCAGGCGGTGGACCGGGTGCTGGTGCAGTCGGTCTGAACGGGTTTTTCCGGGGCACGTCATGGCGAACTTCAACAAAGTAATTCTCATCGGTAATCTCACGCGCGAACCCGAGTTGCGCGTGACGCCGGGCGGGGTCTCGATCTGCAAGTTCGGCTTGGCGGTAAATCGCAATTTCACCGACAAGAACGGCGAGAAGCGGGAGGAAACGACTTTTGTCGACATCGATGCGTTCGGCCGACAGGCGGAGACGATTTCGAAATATATGACGAAAGGTCGGCCGATCATGGTCGAGGGGCGGTTGAAACTCGACCAGTGGGAGGATAAGAATTCGGGAGAAAAGCGCAGCCGGCTTGGCGTGGTGCTGGAGAATTTCCAGTTCATGGGCGGCCGGGGCGAAGGGGAAGGCGGCGGTGGCGGTTCCGGTTTCGACGGCGGCGAATCGTCTTATTCCAGCCCGGAACAGCATTCTCCTCCGGCGCGAAAACCCGCTCCGGCTCCGGCGCGGCCTCCGATTCCGGACGACAGCGACGAGGATGTGCCGTTTTGAGCAGTTAGTGCATTAATTTTTAAACTACGAGAGTTATGGCGAACACAGAAGTTTTGTTGATCAAGCCGGTCGAGCATGTCGGCGGCGAAGGCGAGCAGGTAAGAGTGAAAAGCGGCTTTGCCCGCAATTATCTTCTTCCGCGGAAACTGGCGGTGCCGGTGAATCAGAGCAACCGGCGTCAGATCGAGGCGCTCCGGAAAGCCCGCGAACAGCGCGAGGCGAAGGAGCTGGACGCGGCGAACGCTTTGGCGGCAAAGATCCAGAAGGCCCACGTGGCGATCGCGGTGAAGACCGGCGAAGGGGGCAAGATGTTTGGCGCGGTGACCGCGAACGAGCTGCAGGCGCGTTTGGCGGAAGAAGGCGTCGAGCTCGATCGCAAGCGGATTCACCTCCACACGCCGATCAAGTCGCTCGGACGTCACAGCACGCGGATCAAACTGCATGCCGACGTGAGTGTCGATTTCGAGTTCGACATCGTTTCCGAGAACGCGATCGAAGCGTAAGGTTTTTTCATGCCGCCCTCCAATGGTGCGCCCCCGGGGCGTTACAAGAAGAAGGCGGGATCCAGCTTTGGGGACGGCGACGGCTTGCAGAAAGCCGGCGCCGTCCTTTCGCGTACTTTTCCGCACAGTAAAGACGCGGAAGAGGGCTTGTTGGCCTGTTGTATTCTGGATCCCGATGTGATCGACCGCTGCATGGCGGCGCGATTGACGCCGGAAGCGTTTTATTTCGCTTCGCATCAAATCGTGTACGAAGCTCTTTGCGCGGTTTTTCAGCGTCATTCCGCGGTCGACGAAATCATTCTCGCGGAGGAGTTGAAGGATAGCGGGCGGCTGGACGAGATCGGCGGTTTGCCGTTTATCAACCAGTTGACCAACCGGGTCGAGACGACGGCGCACGCGAATCACTTTATGGATATCGTCCGGGAGAAATATCTCCTGCGGCGTTTGATTCGCACTTCCTCCGGAACGATCGAAAAATGTTACAACTACCAAGGGGGACTGGACCAGTTTCTCGAGGAAGTTGAGCAGGAAATTTTCAACATCAGCGAGCAGCGAAGCTCCGACACGGCGATTCCGATGAAGGAATCGGTGAAGGAAGCTTACACGCTGGTGCAGAAGCTGTTGGAGCGGAAGGGGGAGCTGAATGGGCTTTCGTCTGGATTTATCGATCTGGACAAGATGACCTACGGTTTCCACCCGGCGGAAATGATCATTCTGGCGGCGCGGCCTTCGATGGGGAAGACCAGTTTGGCGTTGAATTTCGCGGAGGCGGCGGTGTTTCCGAAACCGGCGAGGACGGAGGTGAAGCCGACGCCGTGTCTGGTTTTCAGTTTGGAAATGAGCGCGGCGCAATTGGCGATGCGTATGCTTTGCGGTCGGGCGCGGGTGAGCATGATCCGGTTGCGCGACGGAATCAGTTCGGCGGAGGAGCGGCAGCGGTTGCTGGCGGCGGCGGACGAGTTGAGCAAGGCGCCGCTCTGGATCGATGATTCGGGAAGTTTGAACATTATGGAAGTGCGGGCGAAGGCGCGCCGGCTTCACGGGAAACACGGTCTGGGGTTGATCGTGGTCGACTATTTGCAGTTGCTTTCGGGGACGGATTCCAGCGTGCAACGTGAGCAGCAGATCGCGGAAATTTCGCGCGGATTGAAGGCGATGTCGAAGGAGCTGAATTTGCCGGTGATTGTTTTGAGTCAGCTGAACCGCGAATCGGAGAAGGAGAAGCGGGCACCGAGGCTGTCGGATTTGCGCGAATCGGGGTCGATCGAGCAGGACGCGGACGTGGTATTCATGCTGGCGCGACCGCGTGACGCGGGCGACGAGTTTCAAGTGGCGGCGGATCGCGCGGATTTAATTATTGCCAAACAACGAAATGGACCGGTAGGAACTGTGCCTCTCACATTCATTAGAGAGATCACGCGATTCGAAAATTATACCGGCCAGCCGATTGAAGAGTGAAGCGGCCCGCGCACACATGACCCGTTTTCCCATCCTCCTCGTTCAGGTAATTTTGCTGCTGACGCTCGGCTCGCCGATGTGGGGGCAAACCGGAAACCAGACCCGGACGATCGGGGAGGTGGAGATCGAGTTCATCGATGTCCGGAACATCGCGGAAGAGGTGGTTCGCCTCAATATGCAGACCCGCGAGGGAATGCCGTATGACGAAACGTTGATCGACGGAGATATCCGTTCGCTGTATCGGACGGGACTTTTCGAATACATCGAGGTGAAGCGGGATTTTTCGGAGGGCGACCGGGTGAATCTCGTTTTCCGGGTGCGTCCGCAATACCGGGTCGCGGAGATTCGTTTTTCCGGAAACGACGAGGTGAGCGACCGGCGGCTTCGGCGGGAGGTTTCGGTGAGTCAGGGGGACGCGCTGGACGAGCGGTTGGTGCGTTTGGATTCGGAGGCGATTCATCTTCATTATCAGAATCGCGGATACTCGCAGGCGGTTGTCAGTTACGAAATCGCGCGGAATCCGGAAACGGGAACCGGCGTGGTGACGTTTGCGATCGAGGAAGGTCCGCGGGTGAAGATCAAGCGGGTCAATTTCTCGGGGAACGAAACGGTGTCGGACCGGAAATTGCGGAAGGCGATGGAAACGCGGCGCTGGCACTGGTTTTCGTGGTTGACCGGAAGCGGGCGGTTCAAGGACGAGGTTTTCGAGGACGATTTGGATAAACTGCGCGACCATTTTCGCGAGTTGGGATTCCTCGACGTGGAGATTTCGGAGGAGGAAATCGAGTTCGAGTATCCGAACGAGGAGCGGATGATCATCAACGTCAAAATCGACGAAGGCCGCCGGTATCATGTCGGCGAAATCTCCATCGACGGGAACGAGCTTTTTACGGACGAGGAATTGATGAGCGCGCTCGGATTGCGCAGCGGGGGCGTATTCGTGCCGTCGCGACTCGATGCGGATTTGGAGGCGTTGCGGGATTATTACGGGAAAGATGGTTATTTGGATACGGGCGTGATCGTGGACCGGCGTCCGAACGTCGAAACCGGAAATATCGATCTGGTTTACACGATCCGGGAAGGGGAGAAGAATTTTGTCGAATCGATCGCGATTGAAGGAAACACGAAGACGAAAAGCGTCGTGATCATTCGCGAACTCGGGCTCGGGCCGGGCGATGTTTTCAATACGGTGCGGATGAAGGCGAGCCAGCAGCGGTTGCGGAACACGCGGTTTTTCGAGGAGGTGACGCTGACGCCGACGCCGACGGATATTCCGAACCGGCGGGATCTGCACATCAACGTGCGGGAAGGCCGGACCGGCAGCGTGACCTTCGGCGCGGGATTCAGTTCGCTGGAACGGGCGATTGTTTTCGCGGAATACAGCGAATCGAATTTCGACCTGTTCAATGCGCGCTCGCGGTTTCAGGGAGCGGGGCAGAAATTCCGCTTCCGCGTGCAGTTGGGAAGCCGGTCCAACGAAGTTCTACTCTCTTTCGAAGAACCGGCGTTATTTCATCGCGAATTGGCGCTCGGATTCCAGATTTACCGGTCGGAAACACGTTACCTGGCGTCGACCTACAACGAGTTGCGGACCGGTTTCGAGGTTTATTTGCGGAAGCGACTTTTTGAGCTGGTGGAAGGGCGTTTGTCCTACCGGTTCGAGATCGTGGACATTTTCGATATCGATGACGACGCGCCATTGACAATCGCTCAAGAGGAAGGGGAGCGGACGGTTTCGAAGGTCGGATTCAGTCTGTTACGCGAAAACCGCGACAATTTGTTCGTGACGACGCGGGGAAATCGGTGGGAATTTTTAACGGAAGTGGCGGGCGGACCGTTTGGCGGGGAAACGGATTATTACCGGCTGGAGTTGCGGGGTTCGCAATTCTTCCCGGTTTTCGAGGCGCAGACGCAGGTGCTGTCGCTGATCGGGCGCGCGGGAACGGTGGTGGCGCATAGCGGCGCGGAACGGATTCCGTTTTTCGACCGGTATTTTCTGGGCGGGCCGTATAATTTGCGCGGATTCGATCACCGCGATCTTGGTCCGGTCGAAGGGGTGGACAACGACCGGGTGGGCGGCAGTTCCTACGGGTTTTTTAGCGCGGAATACAGTTTGACGCTGGTGGATCCGATTCGGTTCGCAATTTTTTACGACTGGGGATTTGTGAACGCGGACGAATACGATTTCAACGCGAGCGATTACAGCGACAACTTTGGTTTCGGTTTGCGGATCATGATTATGGGCGCGCCGTTGCGGCTCGATTACGGGATTCCGATCACAACCGACGACTTCAATGACAGCGGAGGCCGTTTTAGCTTTTCTTTTGGAACGCGCTTCTGAAATATCGATCTAATCTAATCCACATGAAAAAGCTCCAGACCCTTATTCTCTCTCTCATATTGACCGCCGGTCTTGCCATGACTGTTTCCGCTCAGACGGAAGTTCGCGTCGCCACAGTCGATATGGGCCGCGTTTTCCAAGGCTACTACAAAACGGGCCAAGCGGAAAAGCGTATCCAAAATGCTGTCGAGCAGGCGCAGGCCCAGGCGGAAAAGATGCAGACGGAGGGGAACAAGCTGGTGGAGGAATACCGGGCGCTTCTCGAAGAAGCCAACAATCCGGCTTTGTCGGCGGAAGCGCGCCAGCAGAAGCAAGTGGACGCGGAGTTGAAGGCGCAGACGATCCAGGAGAAGCAGCAGGACGCGCAGCAGTTTCAGATGAACACGCAGCGGGCGCTTCAACAGCAGCAGATGAACCACCGGCAGTTGATGATCGACGAGATTCG
>CAZJCL010000139.1:0-2434 GCA_964544025.1 uncultured Opitutales bacterium
GATGGTTTTCGCGCGGTTCGCGGGATCGTGAGGGGGAGGGGAGGGAGGAGACAGGAGACAGGAGGCAGGAGGCGGGAGTCGGGAGTCAGGAGTCGGGAGACAGGAGACAGGAGTCAGGAGTCAGGAGTTGGGAGGTGGAAGATGGAGGCGCGGCGGAATTTCAGCTATGGGGGTGTTGGGGTTGAGGGTTCTTTTTTCGATTCTGTGAGAGGGGTTTCGGAGGTTGTGATTTCGGCGGGAGCGTGGGGGGAGATTTCGGGGAGGTCGCGTTCGGGGGTGTTGAAGATCGTGGTGTCGAACTGGTTTTCGCTTTTGGCCACGATGCAGGTGACGGTGGCGTCGCCGGTGATGTTTACAACCGTGCGGAGCATGTCGAGAAGGCGGTCGACGCCGAGGATGAGGCCGATGCCTTCGACGGGGAGACCGACTTGATTGAGGACCATAGCGAGCATGATCAGGCCGACTCCGGGAACGCCGGCGGTTCCGATGGAGGCCATGGTCGCGGTGAGGATGACGGTGAGATAGTCGGTCAGGGAAAGCGATATCGCGTAGGCTTGAGCGATGAAGACGGTGGCTACGCCTTGCATGATCGCGGTGCCATCCATGTTGATCGTGGCGCCGAGGGGGATGGTGAAGGAGGAAACGCCTTTTCCGGCTCCGAGGCGTCGTTGGGCGGTTTGGAGGCTTACGGGAATGGTGGCGTTGCTGCTTGAGGTGCTGAAGGCGAAGAGTTGGGCGGTCCGCATTTTGCGGAAGAACGTGATCGGGTTCAGCCGAGTCAGCACGGTCAGGAAAGTTGGATACACGACGAGCGCGTGAAACGCGAGAACCGCGACGACGAGGAAGAAGTATTTGGCGAGCGGGATGATTGCCGCGATTCCCTGGGAGGCGAACGTTCCGGCGATGAGGGCGAAGACTCCGAACGGGGCGGTCCGCATCACGAGCATGACGAGCTTCATGATGATTTCGTTGAGGTCTTCGAAGATCGTGAGCACGCGTCGGCCGGGGCCTCCGGAGAGCGTCATCGCCAAGCCGAAAAGGATGGAGAACACGATGATTTGCAGCATGTTTCCTTCGGAGAGCGCGCGGAGGGGATTGGTCGGGAAAATGCCGATGATGACGTCGGCGAGCGGGGGAGCTTCGGTCGGAATGAATTCGGAGCGGCTCTCAATTCGCATACCGGCTCCCGGCTTTATGAGAACGCCGGCGAGGAGAGCGGTGGTGATGGCGATTGCCGTGGTCGTGAGGTAGAGAGCCATCGCCTTGAGGCCAACGCGTCCGAGTTTGGCGGCGTCTTCGAGGGAGGCGGTTCCGCAAACGAGGGAGACGAAAACGATCGGGACGACGAGAAGGTTTAGCAGTGCGAGAAAGACCTGGCCGACAATTTTGAAAAGGCCATCGGTGAATATGCTTTCGATCCAGCCTTCGTTTCCGACGGCGCTGAGCAATGCGCCGACGAGGAAGCCGACGGTCATGCCGAGGAGGATTTGCTGCGTAAGGCCGAATTTTTTCATGGTTGGCGAATTCGTCGGATCGGATTCAAAGGGCGAAACCCGAAGAACGGGTTAGGCGGCGAGTGTGCCGCCGGATTCTTTTGCGATTTTGGCCAGTGAGCAGTGGAGGCCGGAATGGGTCAACGGAAAAACGGATTTTGGGGGCGGTGCGCGATCTGAAAGAGGGGATTCGCTGAGACGAAATTTTGTATCCGAAGTATGGAGGCTAAAGTATTTTTGCGGGTGAAGGTTACGTCGTTGGAGGCGCTGCTCGATGTCGAAAAGTGAGGACCGTTCGTGCAGGAAGAGGAAATCCGGAGCGATAGTCGCGGGAGGAAAAACTCGGGTTTTCTGGATTGATGGATTCTTTTGAACCAGGCGGGCGTTTTCAGGGAGTTCAACTCAGTCGTACTTCGGGACTTGTTCTTGGCTGCTATCATCCCGGCGCTGAGACGCCGCGTTATTCTGGGAAGTTTCGTCCGCGCCGGCGGAAGGGATGGGTGGATGAGCGTTTGGCGTTCGGGGGCGAGGTGCCGTTGCGTCGGTGTGATTGGGTGCGGACGATGGCGGAAGGGCAACTTCAGTTTAAAAGTTGCGGCGGTAGATGGCGCCGCGGCTGTCTTGGAAGAGGAGTTGATAGGCGTTGGTGGCGATGAAGCGGAGATCGGTTCCGGCGATTTGGTCGCCGACGAGGTAGAGCTCGCCGTTGATCATCGCGCGGCTTTCGTTGCCGGCGGGGCGGATGCCGGAGATCGGCATGGTTTCGACGAGGGCGATGAGTAGCGGATCCGGATCGGGAAGCGGGTGAGCGGGGTTTTGCGGCGCGGTGTTTTCGGAAACGATCGCAATGGGCGTGGTGAGTTCCGGAGCTGGTGCGGCGTTGGCGGGGGTGGCGTGGGCTGGCGCGGTTTCGGGGAGGACGGATGAGGTTGTTGCGATGG
>CAZJCL010000139.1:2534-5111 GCA_964544025.1 uncultured Opitutales bacterium
TGGGTTCGGCTTTTGCGATGGTTTCTTCGGGGGAATCGGCGGCGATGAAGAGCCAGTAGATGGAGCCCGCGGCGATCAGGACGAGGATTGCGAGGATTCCAATGGCGATGGCGATTCCGGCGGGGCGGGGTTTGTTTGGTTTTTCTGGAGAGGTCGCGGCCGTGGTGGGCGGGACGGCGGGCGGGATGACGGGTTTTGCCGCGGGTTTGGTTTGCGGAGGTGGGGGAGGTTTCGGTTGCGATGCCGGGTCGGCGGCGGGCGGGGTGAAGTTCATGCCGGTGGACGATGGCGGGATCGTGGGTGGAGCGGGGGGCGCGTCCGGCGTTTGGGCTGGCGCGGCTGGTGGAGACGGCGGCGGGGGAGGCGTGGAGGCGGGTTCGTTGCCGCCGAGGCGGAGTTTGGGCGTTTTGTTGCGTGCGTCGTCGATCAGGCTCATGACGTGTGGGAAAAGGAATGGCTGAAAAAAAATGGTGCGGGTGCGCGGGACGGTTTGCGCGGTCCGGGTGCGGCTTGGCGCAAACGAGAATTCTTTTCCTGTTTTATGGGAACGGGCAGCGGAGGCAATGGCGCAACGGAATTGGCGGGGCGGTTTCCGTTATTTTACATTTTCCTCAAACTCTTCGAAGCGGAAAATGAGTTCGCCCGGTTTCGCGTAGCCGAGGCGCTGGCGGATGGTGCGCTCGATGTAGGCGGGATCGTGGCGGAGGCGGTGGAGGCGGTCTTCTTTTTCCTTCAATTTGGTTTCCGCGTCTGTTAACCTTTGCCGGTAGTATGTCTCGCGAGTTTGGGTTGTGGTGTATTCGCGATGGGTCTGGCGGAAAAGCACGATCATTCCGATTCCCGCCGCGGCAAACAAGCCTAGGAAGAGAAGCAGGACAAACCGTTCCAGTCGTCGATTTTTGAATTCCGCTTTTTTAGACACGACTCTTGAGGGACCAATTATTCATGTCGAATCGCTCAATGACAAGCACTATGGATTTATCGAATGTATCGGATCAAGCCGCGGCTTTGCGGAAGAATTTCGAGGAGGCCGGTCAGGGAAACGTGTTTCGGTTCTTTGACCGTCTGAACGAGGAGGAGCGGCGGGGGCTGCTGGAGCAGGCGCGGGAGATCGATTTGAAGGAGGTCGCGGATTTGGTGCGCGTGCATTTGGGTGGGGAGGCGGCGTCGGAGTTCGATTTTTCGGCGTTGGAGCCGGCTCCGTTTTTGGCGTTGCCGGAGACGGAGGCGGATCGGGAGAAGTGGGCGGCGGCGAAACGGCGGGGCGAGGAGGCGTTGCGGGCGGGGAAAGTGGCGGCGTTTACGGTGGCCGGAGGGCAGGGAACGCGGCTCGGCTACGACGGGCCGAAGGGGACTTTTCCGGTGACGCCGGTGACGAAGAAGCCGCTTTTCCAGGTGTTCGCGGAGAAGATTCTGGCGGCGAGGCGGCGGTACGGGGCGGCGATTCCGTGGTTGATTATGACGAGTCATGCGAATCATGAGCAGACGGAGGCGTTTTTCCGGGAGAACGGATTTTTCGGATTGGCGGAGGAGGATGTGCGGTTTTTCCGTCAGGGACGGATGCCGGCGGTCGGTTTTGACGGGAAGATTTTGCTGGAAGCGCCGGGGCGGATCGCGATGTCGCCGGACGGGCATGGCGGATCGTTGCGGGCGCTTTGCCGGAGCGGGTCGATTCGCGAAATGGAGGAGCGGGGAATCGAGGTGATTTCGTATTTCCAGGTGGATAATCCGTTGGTGCAGGCGATCGATCCGGTGTTTATCGGATTTCATCTGGAGAGCGGTTCGGAGATGTCGAGCAAGATGATTCCGAAGGCGTATCCGGAGGAGAAGGTGGGCGTTTTCGCGCGGCATGGCGGGAAGACGATGGTGGTGGAATACAGCGATTTGCCGGATGAATTGGCGAAGGAGCGGGATGAATCGGGGGAGTTGCGGTTTCGGGCGGGGAGCATCGCGATTCATATGCTGTCGACGGGATTTGTGAAGAAGATGGGGGAAGGCGGCGCGGGGGAGGCGTTGCCGTTTCACCGGGCGGACAAGAAGATTCCGGCGGTGGATGAGAACGGCGAGCCGTTGAAGCCGGAGAAGCCGAACGGGGTGAAGTTCGAGATGTTCGTGTTCGACGCGTTGCCGTTTGCGCGGAATCCGATCGTGCTGGAGGCGCGGCGGGAGGACGAGTTTTCGGCGGTGAAGAACGCGGAGGGGGTGGACTCGCCGGAGACGTGCGAGCGGGATCAGTTGAAGCAGTTCGCGCGTTGGGCGCGGGCGGCGGGCGTGCCGGTGGAGGTGGATGCCGATGGCGTTCCGGAGGTGCGGTTCGAGGTGAGTCCGTTGTTTGCGGTGGACGCGGAGACGTTTGCGGAGTCGTGGGGGAAGTTGGGGGAGAAGCCGCGGATTTCTGAAGGTAGAATTTTGAAGTAAGAATGTAGAATGGAAGAGGATAAAGAAAGCCCGGGCGGATTTTTCCGGCCGGGCTTTGTTTGTGAGCGCTGCTTCCTCCCCATTCTTACTTTTACCTTCTTACTTTTGCCTTTCTCACAGGCGCTCTTCCTCCAAATCGTAGATGTCGAAGAAATGGTA
>CAZJCL010000139.1:5211-7228 GCA_964544025.1 uncultured Opitutales bacterium
GGCCGAGGATGTCGGCGCGGCATTTGTCGACGACGCGGGCGGCGAGGACGTAGCCGCCGAGTTTGGCGCGCGGACTGCGGGGGAAGTTTTTCCCGTCGCGGAGGTCGGGAGTGATCAGTTTCAGTTTTTCGATATTTGGATTGCTCATTGGAAAATCAGTTTAGGCGGTTTGTTGCACGGACTCGAGGGAGGCGGTGGCGGGTTTCGGTTGATTGGTTGCGATGGCGCGGTCGATGGAGAATTTTCCGCCGCCGGCGATCAGGAGGGTGAGGGAGGCCGCGAGGAGCATGAGCGGGAATTCCATGCCGCCGTTGCTGGAGAAAAACGCGCTGCGGTGGACGAGGAGAATTCCGACGGTCATGGCGATGGCGTTGAGTCCAGCACCGACGCGGGTGAAAAGTCCGAAGGCCATCATGAGGCCGCCGAAGAATTCGCCGGCGGCGGCGTTGAAGGCCCAGAAAATTCCGGGGTAGAGACCGAGGCCTTCCTGGAAAAAACCGGCGGTGGCGGTGAGGCCGTCTCCGCCGAACCAGCCGAAAAGTTTTTGCGCACCGTGAGCGGCGAGAATGATTCCGGCGGCGATCCGGATGGGGAGAAAAGCGATGGAGTCGCCGGTGGCGATCAGTCTGGTGATGAGCTTGTTTTTCATGATGTAAATTAAATTGCTCCAACACTGTAGCTTACGGAGCGCGTTTCCGGAAATATCATGTTGCTTGCCTGAGGCTACCTTTGGGGTATGCTGGCGGCGGATTATGGAACTGCGGCATTTACGGTATTTCGTGGCGGTGGCGGAGGAGGAGAACATTTCGCGGGCGGCGGCGAGGTTGAATATTTCGCAGCCGCCGTTGAGCCGTCAGATCCGGGATTTGGAGGAGGAACTGGGGGTGGAGCTTTTTCGGCGGACGGCGAAATCGCTGCGGTTGACGGAGGCGGGAAAGGTTTTTCTGGATGAAGCGCGATCGGTGCTTTTGCGGGTGGATGTGGCGGTGGGGGTGGTGCAGGCGGCGGGGCGGCGGAAGGTGGCGGAGATTCACGTCGGTTACGCGCCTTCGCCGACCGGGGACTTTTTATCGGGTGTTTTGAACGGGTTTGAAAAGGTGCAACCGGACACGCGGGTGCGGCTGCACGACATGACGTCGGCGGAGATGTTGTTGGCGTTGCGAGAGAAAAAGATTCAGGCGGGGCTGCTGGTCGAGCAGGCGGGTGTGGCGAAGAACGGTCTGGCCTTCGATCCGTTGCGGAAATATCGGGCGGGGGTGATCGTGCCGCGCGATCATCCTTTCGCGAAACGGCGGTGGGTGACGCTGGATGAGGTGTTGGCGGAGCCGGTGACGGTGTATTCGCGGAAGGATTATCCGGATTATCGGGATTGGGTGCGGGAGATTTTTGGCGGGAAGTTTCGGAAACTGCGGATCTCGGGCGAATGCGACGGGGCATTGAGCATGATCGCGGCGGTGGAAGGTTCGCGGACGATCGCGGTTTCGGCGGAGTCGATCATGTCGGTGGCGGGGACGCGGGCGGCGTTCGTGCCGTTTCGTCCGGCGTCGTCGCCGCTGGTGGTGGGGATTTGTTACCCGGCCGGGACGCCGGTGGATTCGGTGGTGGGGAGGTTTGTGACGTCGGCGCGGGAGGCGGCGGGGCGGTGAGGATTTTTTTGTCGATAACGAGGGGCGGGAATGGCAGGGTCGGAGGATATCCGAGCAGGGTCATTGCTGCTCAAAATTTATGATTGTGATGAACGAGTGAGGTTTGTGATACAAAGGGGGTTGGCCAATTCTTGATCCAAGGGAGGGGCCGGAAAGCGGCAGGGTTCAAATTTGCGGATTGAGATCTCTGGAGAACAGTTGGAGGATATGAAGTATGAGCAATGACCCCGTTTTTCCCGTTCAAAACCACAAACTACAAAGCTTGACCCCTTTTTCGCCGCCACAAACTACAAAGCTTGACCCCTTTTTCGCCGCCCTCTGGACGTCTTTCGAACTCTGGGATTACTGTTCTTCCGCCGCCGCTGATCGGA
>CAZJCL010000140.1:0-7213 GCA_964544025.1 uncultured Opitutales bacterium
AAATCGGAGGGTGTATAGCGGGCGAGGGCCGAGCGGTGGAAGTGCGGATTGGCGCAGAGGTAGGTTTCGGGGCGGGCGTTGACGTTGGTGAAATTGCAACGGCCGCCGCCGGAGATGAGGATTTTTTTCCCGACCTTTTCGGCTCCTTCGAGGACGAGAACGGAGCGGCCTCGTTTTCCGGCTTCGATGGCGGCCATCAATCCGGCGGCGCCACCGCCCGCGATCACCACGTCATAATTTTTCGCCATTCGGGTAAGATGGAGGAGGGGGAGAAGGTGGCAAAAGGATTTGTCAGGGAAAGCGAGGCGGAGTTTGATTCGGGAGAGATGCAGCCGAAACCGTATTTGCCGTCGCCGTATATTCCGCACCGGTGCGGGTTGATGCACTTGCCGAGGATGTTGGAGAAAATCCGGCGTCATTTGGCGGGGACGTTGGCTCCGGGATACGCGAAAACGCTGGGGCGGGGATTCGACGATCTTTTTTGTCAGCACGTGGGGACGACGATTGAGCAGTTGATTGATGCGGTTCGCGAGAGCGGGAGCGAGCAGGAATTGGATACGCGATTGGCGGCGCTTTTTCCGCGGGATTTGCGGGTGCACGAATGGAACCGGAAGCTGATGCAGCGGGGTTTGCGCGGGTATTCGTTGGAGCGGTTGAACATTCGGAAGGCGGAATTGAATCTCACCCACAGGAATGATATTCTGACGATGTGCGATCTGCTGGAAGTGGCGGAGGAGCGAATGCCTTAGAACCAATTGGAGGGAATTGATGAATTTGAAGGAGTTGCAGGCAACAGCGGAAAAACTGGTCGCGCCGGGGAAAGGGATTTTGGCGGCGGACGAGAGCACGGGAACCATCAAAAAGCGACTCGCGAGCGTGGGAGTGGAGTCGACGGAGGAAACGCGCCGCAGCTATCGGCAACTTCTTTTGACCGGCCGGGGGATTGAGGAGTTTATCAGCGGGGTAATTCTTTACGACGAGACGATCCGGCAGAAGGCGGACGACGGGAGGCCGTTTCCGGAAGTTCTGGCGGAAAGGGGAATTTTTCCGGGGATCAAAGTGGACAAGAGCACGCATCCGTTGGCGCTGCATCCGGGCGAGAAGATCACGGAAGGATTGGATGGGTTGCGGGGGCGGCTGGTGGAGTACCGGGAATTGGGAGCGCGTTTCGCGAAATGGCGGGCGGTATACTCGATTCGCGGCGAGACGAGTCCGAGCCGGGCGGCTTTGCGGACGAACGCGCACGCGTTGGCTCGATACGCGGCTTTGTGTCAGGAGGAGGGGATTGTGCCGATCGTGGAGCCGGAGGTTTTGATGACCGGCGATCACAGTTTGGAACGTTGCGAGGAAGTGACGGAACGGACGTTGGCGACGGTTTTCTCGGAGTTGCGGGAGCTTGGGGTGGCGCTGGAAGGGATGTTGTTGAAACCGAATATGGTGGTCGCGGGAGAAGACGCGGCGCGGCAGGCGAGCGTGGAGGAAGTGGCGGAGGCGACGATCCGGTGTCTTCGGCGAACGGTGCCGGCGGCGGTTCCGGGAATCGTTTTTCTTTCGGGCGGACAAAGCGCGGAATTGGCGACGGCGCATTTGAACGAGATGAACCGGCGCGGTCCGCATCCGTGGGAGTTGAGTTTTTCGTATGGCCGGGCGCTTCAGGAACCGTCGCTCAAAGCGTGGCGCGGTAAGCCGGAAAACATCGCGGAAGCGCAGGAGATTTTCCTTTATCGGGCCCGCAGCAACAGCGAAGCGAGATCAGGAAGTTTCAAAGGCGAACGCTGATCCGCGGTTTTTTACATCACCTCGACGGCTTGCGCGGAGCTGAACCAGCCGAAATGGGAGCGGCGCAATTCGTCTTCGGAAGGCATCGGGTAGAAGGCGATTCCGGTTTGGTCGCCGGCGTAGATTCCGCCTTCGATTAACCAGTAGGGCAGATCGCGCTGCATTTCCCGGTCGACGATTTTCGACATTTTGTCGGGCCGGCTTTGCAATTCTGTCAGGCAAAAACGGAGCTGCTTCATGTTGCGGTAGGGGAGGTCGTTTTGCTCGTGGGCCGGATTTTTGGCGAGCGAGCGAAGAGCGAGTTCCGCGAAGACGATGCGGGGAAGCGAGATCGGCTGGTTTGGGGTGGTGATGAAAGAAGCGAAATCGGCCGGAGCGAGACGGGAAACGACCCGCGGCGTCACCGGGCAAAGTTCCTGGTAGAGATGCATCTTGTTTTCGGCGGGCGGCGGGTTGGCACCGCGTTGCAGCCGGAGCATTCCGCCGTCGCGAACGATCAGGAAGAGATCGCGAAGCGCGGCGAGCGGCACGGTTTCGAGAACGCGATAAATGGAGACGTAGCTGGAGCGCTGGGGGCGGCCGTCGGGATGGGGCTTGCAGCGGGCCCGCAGATTTTCCAGGTCGAGGAAATCGGGCAACGGTTCGGGATCGACTTCGAAGAAAATGGCTTGTCCGCGCATCCGGCGATCGGCACCAAGCGCGAGAAAACGTCCAAATTCGGCGGGCGGAAGCATCGAGAAGACGAGGGCTTCCGGAACAAGGGTCAGGTAAAGATAGGTCTGCATGGGGAGAGCTGTGGAGGTTGCGGAGACTGGAAGAAGCGTGCGCGAAAGTCTTTGGGAGTCAACGGAAATCCGGCGCGAGAAAAGGCCGTTCCGGAGGTGGAACGGCCTTCTGAATTCGGAAACTGGTTCGCCGGTTAGCGAATGGCGGCTTGGTAGTTGGCTTCGGCCGCGTCCCAATTGACGACGTTCCAGAACGCCTTGATGTAATCCGGGCGGCGGTTCTGGTAATTCAGGTAATAGGCGTGTTCCCAGACGTCGAGTCCGATGACGGGAGTGCAGGTGCAATCGACGACGCCTTTCATGAGCGGCGAATCCTGGTTCGCGCTGGAGCAGACGCAGAGCTTCTTGTCGGCTTTGACTCCGAGCCAGGCCCAGCCGCTGCCGAAACGGCCCGCGGCGGCGGCGGCGAATTCTTCCTTGAACTTCTCGAAGCTGCCAAACGTTTCGTTGATGGCGGTGGCGAGCGATCCTTTGGGTTCTCCGCCTTTGCCCGGTCCGATGATTTTCCAGAAGAAACTGTGGTTGGAGTGCCCGCCTCCGTTGTTGCGGACGACGGTGCGGATGTTTTCCGGAACGGAGTTAAGATCGGCGATCAGCTCGTTGACGCTTTTCTTCGCCAGTTCGGGATGCTGTTCGAGAGCCTTGTTGACGTTGGTGACGTAGGTTTGATGGTGCTTCGTGTGGTGAATCTCCATCGTCTTCGCATCGATGTGCGGCTCGAGAGCGTTGTAGTCGTAGTCGAGCTTGGGAAGTTCGTAAGCCATAATATCTCCAGTGTTGTTTTGTTGAAAAACAGGGAAAGGAACAACTTGATCCAGCGGTTATCCAAAGTCAACTTCAGGGCGCTGGCTTCTCCGCTTTTCCTGGAAGAACGCTTGTAAAAGCTCGCGACATTCCGCTTCCAGCACGCCGGTCGTGATCTGCAGCGTGTGATTTACCCGGGGGAGGGCGTTGAGATCGGTCGCGCCGCCGAGGCATCCCATTTTCGGATCGGGAACCGCGTAAACGACGCGGCCGACGCGCGACATCAAAGTGGCGCCGGAACACATCGGACACGGTTCTTTCGTGACGAACAACGTCGCCGCGTTCAGCCGCCAGTCGCCGATCGCGTTCGCGGCCTGGGTGATCGCGAGCATTTCGGCGTGGGCGGTGGGATCTTTGGTTGCTTCGACCTGATTATGAGCGGAGGCGACGACTTGGCCGTCGACCGCGATCACGGCTCCGATCGGGACTTCATCTTCGCGCCAGGCGTTGATCGCCTCGTTGTAGGCGAGCCACATGAAGAACGTGTCGTCCTTCTGGAGCTGCGAGGGAAAAACTTTCGGATACGGACAAGCGAGGTCGTCTTCGCGCATTCTTGAAAAAGCGGTTGATTTGTTAAATTCCTTGACTTAGGGTCTTCCCTTTTACGTGACAACCCACTTAAAACAGATGATGAAGTTGATTCGGAGTTTTCCCGCTTTTTATGGCAGATAATAATACGATTGAAGTTGAAGGCAAAATAGTTGCGGTCCTGCCGGGGACCATGTTTCGCGTCGAACTCTCCAACGGCCACACCGTTCTTGCTCACATTTCGGGCAAACTTCGGAAGCACTTCATCAAGATCACGACCGGGGATCTCGTCAAGATGGAGATGAGCCCCTACGATTTGGACAAAGCGCGGATCACTTACCGGTTGCGGAACGCGACCGCCGCCCGCCGGGCTCCGATCCGGAGTTACGGTCCGCGCCGCCGTTGATTTTGCCTCTGCCATAACGGCGTCGAAACCGCCGGATTTTTCAGCAAACGCCTTCTCTTAACTGGGAAGGCGTTTTTTGCGGATGCTTTCTTGACGATCTCACCCGATATTCTCAACATCAAGGGCGTTATGCAAAAAGCTCTTCCGGATATCACCCAAACCATTGGCAACACCCCATTGGTGAAGCTCAATCGAATCGCCGACGGCCTGAGCGCCGACGTTTATCTGAAATGCGAGTTTTTCAATCCTCTTTCGAGCGTTAAGGACCGGATCGGTTTGGCGATGATCGAGGCGGGTGAGCGGGAAGGGAAAGTGAAGGAGGGGACGGTGGTCATCGAGGCGACTTCCGGAAACACCGGAATCGCGTTGGCTTTCGTCTGCGCGGCGCGCGGCTACCGGCTGATGTTGACGATGCCGGACACGATGTCGATGGAGCGGCGGATTCTGTTGCGGATGCTGGGGGCGGAAATTGTGCTGACTCCGGGCGCGGAGGGAATGCCGGGCGCGGTTCGCCGGGCGGGTGAACTTTTGGATGAGCAAGGGGACAAGGGCTTCATGGTCCAGCAGTTTGAGAATCCGGCGAATCCGGAAATCCACCGCCGCACGACCGCCGAGGAAATTTGGGCGGGAACGGAAGGCGAGATCGATGTTTTTATCGCCGGAGTCGGCACGGGAGGAACGCTCACGGGTGTTGCCGAAGTGATCAAGCAGCGGAAGAAACTGATTTCCATCGCGGTGGAACCCGAAGCGAGTGCGGTGATTTCCGGCGGCAAGCCAGGTCCGCACAAGATTCAGGGTCTGGGCGCGGGCTTCATCCCGAAGAATCTGAACATGGATATCGTGGACGAGGCGGTGAAAGTTTCCAACGAAGACGCTCTGGAAACCGCTCGTCAACTCGCGATCACCGACGGGATTTTTGGTGGTATTTCCACGGGCGCGAATGTATGGGCGGCGTTGCAGGTCGCGCGGCGTCCGGAGATGTCCGGCAAGAAAATCGTCACCGTCGCGGCGAGCGCCGGAGAGCGTTATTTGAGCACGCTTCTGGCGGAGAAGGCTCGTCAGGAAGTGACCGTGTAAACGATCCTTTCGATTCGCTTCATAGCAAAAGCCCTCGTTTCGCGCGGAACGGGGGCTTTTTTGTTTTCGGCGGTGGCGGGTTTTGGGTTCGGAAGGCGCATTTTGAGCCGGTGCAATTTGCGAAGGGGCGGGATGCAGGCTGCGGGAGAAAGCGGGAGCGATCGGTGCGAGGAGAAACATAAGTCGGTGAAGGATCGGCCGACAGGCGCGGGATCCCGGTTGGCATTGTCTCTGCTAGTTCAGGGAATCGCCAACCCGCTACAGAACTCGAGACACAACCAATTGAGGATTCAATTATGAGAGCATTACAGAAATTTATCGCGGCTGGAGCGATCACGGCGATGGGCATGGGCTCAGGCTGGAGTCAGCAGGATCGTCCGCAAATCCAGCAATCAACGGAAACGCAAAGTCAGGAGACGCGCCAGCTGGAGACGAGGAGTTACGATCCGGAAATGCGCCCGTCGCCGGAAACGCGACAGACGGAAACTCGCGAAACACGGGCGAGCGGAGCGGAATCTTTCCGGGCGAGCACTCTTATCGGAAGCCGGGTGACGAACCATCAGGGCGAGCGTCTGGGCAATTTGTCGGACCTCGTGATCGATCTGGAATCGGGAGAACTCGCTTATGTGATCGTCTCGGCCGGAGGACTGGTCGGCGGTTTCGGGGGGGAATTGCGCCCGGTCCCGGCGGATCGTTTCCAGGTGCAAGCGATGGAAAACCTGTTGGGCGGCGTCGAGTTGATCATGGACATGGATATGGAACGTTGGGATCGCGCGCCATCCATTCGTCAGAATGAACTCGCGAAACTGGAACAGGAGAAAATGACGAGCGACATCCGCGAGTTTTACGGACAAGGTGGCGGTTCGCAGCAGCAATTCGGATCGTCGGATCGGCCTGAGAACGCGGAGTCGCAAGCTGAAATTCAGGCGGAAACGGAAGCGGAGATGCAAGCCGAGGATAACGCGTATCCCGAGGAGGAGCCGACGCAGTTTGGGGCGGTTCCGCAGGAGCGTTCGCCCGAGCAGGCGGCGATGGAGCAGCCGGAATATCGGCAAGAGCAATCGGCGACCCAGCAACAAACGCAGACGTCACAATCCGCTTCCGCGGAATCGACGCAGCGGGCGGAAATGTCTTCGTCTGCCGCCGCGGAAGCGCGCTCCGCTGAGCAGTCGGAGCAGGCCAGCCGGTTCAGTTTGGCCAGCGATCTCATTGGAACGGACGTTCGCAACGAGCAGCAGGAGGCGGTCGGGGAGATTGAGGATTTGCTGGTGAACCTCCAGGAGGGCCAGCTTTCGCACGTGACCATCGCTCCCGCCCGCGAATCGTTTTGGCAGATGCCGATGGAGAACTACGCGATTCGCCCGGACTCGCTGAATCGGTTGAACGAAAATCAACTGGTGCTTTCGCTTTCGAAAGAGCAACTGGAGGATGCCGATGTTGTGACGGAAGAGGAGTTGCAGACGGCTCAGCTGGAAGCCGAAGCTTTTCGGGTGGAAGTGGAGCCGGGACGACCCGTCGTTTACGGCGGCCGCGAGGCTCGTCCGGAGCCGCAGGAACAGCGGTAACGGATCCCCGGCAAATCGGAAACGGAGAAGCCCGGCGGAGGAGGTTAGCGGAGGAGGACCGGGTCGAATGCCGTGGAAATGGAACGCTCATTCGCTCGCGTGACCGAGGTCACGGCGGGCGGATGAGCGTTTTTCGTTTCGGAAGTGCTGCGTTGCCAGGGGAGGGAATCTTTGGGTGCCGGGTAGGAGCGATTGAGCGGCGTTTAAACATGGTTTTGCAGCGCGTAGGAACCGTTTTGTGGCGCGTAGGAATTGATGTGCAGCCTGTA
>CAZJCL010000141.1:0-7206 GCA_964544025.1 uncultured Opitutales bacterium
GGGGTTTGGGGCCGCGCCTTTCAGACGCGGCCGCTCACAAACGGGCCGGTGCTCGGGGGGGGGGGGGGGGGGCGCCAAGGGGAAGTTGGAATTTTAGATTTTAGATTTTAAATTTTAGATTGGCGATAGCGCGGCGTTTGGAGGGTGGAAATTGGAATTGGGAATTGAGGTGGGGGAGGGGGCGGGGTAGGAAGTGGGGGAGAGAATGAATTTGGTTCAGCGATATTTCGACATGTTTCAGGGAGAACCGGGGTGGCTGGTTCTGGTGGTGACTGTCGTGATTTTGGCGGGGATCTTTGTGATTCTGGAGAAGGTTTTGCGGCTGGGAGTGTGGTTGCTGATCGCGGGGGTGGTGGCGGCGTTGGTGATTTTTGTGGGGGTTGTTTTTGTGCCGGGATGCGGGGTGGAGGAGACGGGCGAGCCGGTGGAGGTTGTCGAGGAGGAAGAGCCGGAAGCGGTGGACGCGCCGGAGGAGAAGGAGGAAGGGGAAGTGGGGCAGGGGGAAAATCTGGCTCCGTTTCAGACGCCGCCGTTGGTGCCGAGGTGAGGGGTGGGGTGGTTATTAGTTTTAGTTGTTGGTTATTGGTTGTTGGAGACGGAGTTGGGGAGCCATTGATTTTTGAGCATTTGGACGATTTTCGCGAAATCGAGGCCGGAGGAGGGTTTTAGGAGGTATTCGTTTGCGCCGAGGGCGTTGGCCCGCTCGCGATCGGCGTTGTGGTTGGAGGAGGAAAAGACGACGACGGGAAGGTCTTTCGTTGTGTCTTGGCTGCGGATCCATTGGAGAACCTCGAAGCCGGAGCGGACGGGGAGATTCAGGTCCAGAAGGATGAGGTGGGGAAGCGGGTTTTCCGCGGAATCCGGGAATTGATCGGCGGCTTCGAGATAAGCGATGGCGTCTCCGCCGTCCGTGACGGCGCGAAGGTGTCCGGCGAGTCCTTCCTGTTCGAAAGCGCGACGCATGAAAAAGACATCGTCCGCTTCATCTTCCACGTAGAGAATCACGGCGTCATTCATGTTGTTGTTGTTGCTGCGTATTCGTTGACGGGTTTCAGGTCGAGCCAAAAGCGGCTTCCGCGGTCGGGTTCGGAATCGACGCCGACTTTTCCGCCCATTCGGCTGATGACTTTGCGAACGAGCGCGAGGCCGATTCCGGTGCCTTCGTAGTTTCGGTTGGCGCGTTGGAACATGCCGAAGATGCGGTCGTGCATTTCCGGCGGAATCCCGATGCCGTTGTCTTCGATGTAAAACCGGGTGAATTCGTCGCCGTTATCGGCCCAGATCCGGAGGTGCGGCGTTTTTCCGGGTTGGACGAATTTTACGGCGTTTCCGAGGAGATTGGAGAAGCATTGGGTCAGGCCGGCTTCGTTGGCGAGGACGCGGGGGAGGTTTCCTTCGATGACGATTTCGGCTTTCGGATGCTGAAGCATCGGGTAGGAATCGATGATTCCGCGAAGGAGGTGCTCCGGGTCGACGGGAACGAGCGGCATTTCTCCGCTGACGGTCCGGCTGTAGGCGAGGGAATCGGTGATGAGGTGATCCATCCGGGCGGCCGCCGAGGCGATTCGTTCGAGGAACCGGAGGCACTCATCGTCGAGGGAATTGGCGGATTCGGCGAGCAATCCGGAATATCCCTGGAGGGCGCGGAGGGGTGCCCGGAGGTCGTGGGCGATGGTGTAGGAGAAATGCTCGAGTTCGTTGATCACTTCCTGCAATTCGGCGGTGCGCTTCTGGACGAGTTGGTCGAGGTTGGCGTTGGCGTCGGTCAGGCGGCGTTGGAGTCGCCGGGCGGTGAGCAGGAGTTCGCATTGGACGGCGGCCCATTCGATGATGCGGAATTCGTCCTGGGTCCAACTTCGGGGTTGCAGGGAATAAGCGGCGACGGCGCCGACGACCCGGTCGCCGAATCGCAGCGGAGTGGCGAGGATGGAGCGAACGGGTCCGCGCGGAGTTTCCGGGGCGTCGAGATCGGGGCGGTCGCGCATGTCCTCGATGAACGCGGTGCGCTCGCTTTCGATGACGATGGAGGCGATGCTTTGGTGGTAGGGGATGGTTTGGCCTTTTCTCCGCACGCCGCCGGCTTCGGCCAGGACGATCAATTGCTCTCCCCTGAGTTCGACGACTTTCGCTCCGGCGGCCGCTCCGTCGAAGAGCTCGATCAGCGGATCGCAAATATGTGGAGGAAGCTCTTCTTCGCCGTCTTTGATGCGGATGGCGTGGAGGAGGGTTTGGAGCATGTTTTCGCGCCGGCGCAGGTGATCGTGCGCGATGCGGAGTTGTTCGGCTTGGGTCTGGAGTTCTTCGGCTTGTTGATGCAGTTCCTCGGATTGCTGCTGGATCTCCTCGTTTTGTTGTTGGATTTCTTCGTTCTGTTGCGCGAGTTCTTCGGTTTGGGCGTGGAGTTCTTCGTTTTGGCGCGTGATCTCGATATCGCGTTCGGAAAGTTCGCGGTTGGTTTGTTCGAGTCGCGCGTTTTTGAGGCGCAACCGTTGTAACAGGTCGAGGATGGCGTGGATGATTCCGGCGACGAGGAACGTGTTGGCCATTTGCATGCTCCATTGCAGGAGGCGGCCGGGCTGGTTGTCGCTGAGGACGGTGATCAGGAAGAGGTTTTTGTAGGTCGCCATCGCGGCGAACGTCAGCGTCATGGCCCACAAAAGGCGGCGATCCTGATGCCAGATGCAGAGCAGCAAGGGGAGCGCGTAGGTGAGCGAAATCACATCGCCGGGATACGCCACGATGCGAAACCAATACATGGTGACGGTGGCGACGGCGTAGATGAGCAGGGAAATTACCCAGCTGTTCGCGCGAGTTTCGGTTTTTTCAATCTCCATCACTTGGGCGCGTAGCGGTAAATCAAAGGGGCGACGCGCTCCAGCGGAAGCCCCGGTGGAGGCTGATCGGCTTTTCCGGTGACGATGATGCCGCCGGGGCGGGTGTTCCGGCAGAGTCGCAGCCAAACCGCGTGGGCGTAGTGGGGTTCGAGGTAAATCGCGACGTTGCGGAAAAGGACGATATCCCAGGGTCCGGACGGAACATTGGCGAGGAGGTTTTCCACGCGCCATTGCAGATGTTGGCGAACGCTCGGAAGGACTTCCCAACCGTGGGCCGACGACCGGAAATAGCGGTTTCGCGCGGCGGAATCGACGGATTCGAGATCTTGCTCGGGAAAGAATCCGGTGCGGGCGTTTGCGATGGCTTCGGCGCGGCAATCGACTCCGAGAAGCTCGCTGCCTTCCAATGCCTCGGCGTCGGCGAGCATCATTGCGATCGAATATAGTTCGTGACCGCGGGACGAACCGGCGCTGAGGATGCGCAATGGTTTCCGTTCGCGGATCATCTCCGGCAGGAAAACGTTGCGCAGGGCGTCGAAGACGTTGCGGTCGCGGAAGAAACCGGTGACGCCGATGAGTAGAACGGCGAGAGCTTCGGGCAGGAGATGCGGTTCGTTGCGGAGCCGTTCATGGGCCGCTTCCATCGTGGAAACGCGGAGGCGCCGTTGCACGGCCGGGAGGCGGCGTTCCATCGCGCTTCGGCGATAGGCGTCGTGTGGCAAGCTGTTCCGGGTGAGGATGGAGCAAAGGAGGTTGTTGAGGGGGCCGTTTCCGTCGCCGCCGATTCGAGCCGGAAATTGCGGCAGGACAGCGGGAAGCCTTCGACGCCTGGCGGATGGAGCCGGTGCGACCATGGGCGTCGTTTGTCGGCCCGTGAATTGAACGTGTTGAAAATTGGACATTTCCTGGTGAGGCAGGATTGGAAGGCAAAAAACGACCATCCACGCGGAAGGGTGTCGAGGAAAAAGGCCGGATGGAAAAGTTTGGGCTGCGGATTTCGTGGAAACACCTATGCGCGTTCTAAGGGATTCACCTGTGGCGGTTTCGCTTCGGTTGTGTTTCGCGCGCGTCGGGGAGATCGGCGGGTTATGGGTGCGCGGCGGGATTCGCGGTTGGATTCGTCGGCGGGTGGGGGAGGAAGAAGTCGTTGCGGACGGGGAAATGGGGGCCGGGTTTTCCGGCGCTGTCGTGGCGGATGACGTTTTGGAAGTAAAACGGGAGGCTGACGACTTCGGGGTCGAAGATCGAGGGGCGGTCGACGATGGCCAGGTAGAGGGCCGCTTGCATGGCTTTGCCGGAGGAGCCGGCGTTGGCGATCAGATCGCCCGCGGAGACGCGCTGGCCGACGCTGACGCGGATACTCGATTGCTGGAGGTTCGCGAGGTGGAGGTATTGGTCCGGCGCGATTTGCAGGATGATGTGGTTTCCGAGGAGGTGGCTGTAATCCTGCTGGCCGGGCGACATGTCGGGGAGGTCGGCGACGACCTCGATCACGGTGCCGGCGGCTGGAGCGTGGATGGGCGTGCCGAGGGTCTGCATGGCGAGTTCGTCGTCGGTGACGCCGGGGGCGCGAAAGGGGGTTTCGGATATTGCGTAAATCCCGAGGAAATAGGAGGGCGACCGGCCGGAGTGCATGTTTTGGAGGCGGTTGTTTCCGCCGTTCATGGTGGAAAAACCGGTCGAAAACGGCGGTTCCAGAACGACGGACTGATCCAGGGGAGGCGGGTTGAACGACCGGACGATTTGGGTCCCGAGCAGCAGCGTGCCTCCGAGAAACGCGACATGGAGAAACGGCAGTTTTCGGGCGCGGCGGAGTTTCCAGGAGAGAAGGCAAATGAGGGCGAGCAGCAGGAGCGTGAAGTGCGTCATCGTCCGGTAGTCGTCCTGGGTGATCCAGTTTTTGAATACGCTCATGTGAATCGCGGCGACGAGGATGATGCTGAAGAGACATTCGTTGGCGACCGCGAGGAGGTTCAGGAGGGGGCGATCGGTTTGCCGTTGTCTGGGATCGCGGAACAGGCGCAGGCGTTTCCGGATCAGATATGCGATGGAGCGGGCGAGGTGGATGGCGGCCGTGAGGTAGAGGATTTCGTCCAGGTTTCGGGAGAAGTGGAGCAGCGTGTAAAATTGCCAGCCGAGGCCGATCGTCAGGCTGATCAGGAATAGCTCGAGGATGATCCGTTTCACGGGGGATTTTGTTTTTTTGGGGGGGAATTCAAACTTTTTGTAAGGAGAACCAGAACCGGGCGCCGCCGTCGCTTCGGTTGGCGGAGTGCAGTTGCGAGTCGTGGAGCTGGAGGAGGTTTTGGCAAATGCCGAGACCGAGTCCGGAGCCGTTGGTGCCGTTCGAGCCGTTGGTGCCGTTTTCGTTTTGTGCGCCGGGCTTCGATGGCGCGCGGGCGGTCATCTTGATCGGAAGGCCCGGGCCGCAGTCTTCGACGGTGATCGAGACCCGGTCGCCTTCGTCGTGCGCTTTCAGGGCGACCGCGGAATCGGGCGGGGAGAATTTGATCGCGTTGGAGAGGAGGTTGCGGAGGACGGTGACGATCGCGGTGAAGTCGCCGTGGACGAAACAGTCGGGGAGCGGGCGGGCGTCGATCCGGATGTTTTTGAGCAGCGCCTGGGTCCGGACGTGCTGGGTGGCCGCTTCGAAGATGTCGGCGGTCAGGTATTCCTGTTTCTGGAGTTGGAAATCGTTGGTTTGGAGGCGGGCCCAGCTCAGGAGGTTTTCCATCAGTTCGGAAACGCCGCGGGCGCCGCCTTCGATTTCGGTGGCGTAGGCGCGGACTTCTTCCGGGGCGATTTTCGCGGGGTTTTTGGCGAGCATCGAGGAGAGGCTGACGAGTCCGTGGAGCGGCATCCGCATGTCGTGCGCGAGGTAGCCGATCAGGCGGTCTTTTTGGTGAAGCGCGCGATTGAGGTCGGCGGTTTTGCGGTCGACGTTGGCGGTGAGTTCGTCGTTGAAACGCTGCTGGAGGCGCGCGTGATTCCGGGCGGCTTCGAGTGCGCTGGATTGCGCGGATTCCTTTTCGTTTACTACCAGCATGAACCGGTCGATCAGCCCGATGGAGAGGCCGACCATTTCGAGCGACGAGGCGAAAACCCATTGGTGGAGGACTTCGGTGGCGACGGCCTGACCGGTCACGGCGCTCCAGATGAACCGCGACGAAACGACGACGAGCAACAGGATCGAGGGAACGAAAAACCGGGCCTGGCGCGGATCGCGGAGGAGCGCGGCGATGCCGAGACCGAGGGCGAGGAAGTTGCTGAAGGTCCAGAGAACCGCCACCGGAACCCGGAGCGCGTGGCCGATCAGATTCAGCGGACCGAACATCACCAGCGGCCCGAGAACGAGCAGGAGGCCGGCGATCGCGAGGACGGTTTTTTCGAGCCGGGTTCCCATCGAGCGGACTTTGAGGAAGTCGTTGGCGAACAGGAGCAGCAGTCCGGAGGTGATCAGCAGGAGTCCGTCGAACCGGGGCAGGTCGAACGCCGGGGACATGAGGATCGAGTTCGGGCGGATCCAGTCGGGGCGGTAAACGGTGAAGAGGTTGAAATTCGAGCAATGGAGCGCGCTGGTGGCGACGAGGAAGAGGAGGTAGTAAACGAGGTCGCGGTAGCGGAACGCGATCAGCGCGCAGAGGTTGGCGAGAAACAGACCGGCCATCAGTCCGAGGTAGGTATGAACGAAGCGGTTGACGTCCAGAACCCGTTGTTGAAACGCGCCAAAGTCCTTCCAAAGCGTGAACGACGGCTGGAGCCAGAAGCTTTCCTGGAGTTTGAGGAAAAGGACCTGCGATTCGTTCGGCCCGAGGGTGAACGCGAAGGCGGGACCCAGCGGATCGCTTTTCGCCGCGCTGTAATGCTGGACTTTTCCCTGTTCCTGGATGTTGTAGCCGCCGGCCCGGTTTGGGGTGAACAGCGTCGCGAGATCGATCCACTGGTAATTCAGTTGCAGCACGTAGGTTCGTTCCAAGCTGTCGGGATTCGTGAGGGGAAGGCGGATCCAGGCGTGGATTTTCGAGCTGCCGGTGAAGACATCGGTCTTCAGGTCGAACGGTTCGAAAAGGGCACCGCCTCGCGAAGCCTCGACGATGGTTTCGAATCCGGGAGTTTGGCCGGTGACGTAAATGCCGAGGTTCTCGCCCGGGGTGACGGGAATGTCGGCGACGACGCCTTCGTGCGGCGCGCGAAATTGCAGGAATCCCCAGGCTCCCGCGGCGAGGAGCAGCGCGAGGAAGAAACCGTAAGGCGCCTTTTCGCGCAACCATGCGAGGAGCGCGGCGGAAGGAGAAGCAGCCTGTTTCCCAGGGGCCATGCCGGAAAGCATGAGAGGATCGGCACGCCGGGCAATCCAAAGTTCGCGCGGGGG
>CAZJCL010000142.1:0-7196 GCA_964544025.1 uncultured Opitutales bacterium
CGGGAGGCGGGAGGCGGGAGGCGGGAGGCGGGAGGCGGGAGGCGGGAGGCGGGAGATAGACGATAGACGATAGACGATAGGCGATAGGAGATAGGAGATGGGAGAAGGCGATGGGAGATGGGAGATAGGACATGGGAGATAGACGATAGGGGATGGGGGGCGGGGGTTGGGAGAATTTTTGGGGGGAGCTTGAAAAGTGGGGGAATTGGGGCTTTTTGCTTGGTGCGGGGGCGCTGAGGGGAAATCTTAGCTCATTAGCGGGATTAACCCTGAGGCGACTCCAGCATTATAGGTTTTGCTATTTTATTGAAAGGGCGAGGGGGCAACCCTACCGTCCGGGTTTTATTTCGCCATTGTGAGTCAACAGATTTTAGAAGAAGCGGTATCCGATAACCTTCCACCCGAGGCGGGGCCTCCGGTGCGTAAATCGAAACGTCCGGCTTCGCATCGGGGTCCGTGGTGGAGAACGATCCATTTTCTCGGTTCGCTGAAATTGGCGATGTTGTTGTTCGTGGTGATCATCGGGGCGTCGATCATCGGAACGATCGAGGAGAGCAAATTCGACGCGCGGGTGGCGCAGCACAAGATTTTCGACGCTCCGTGGTTCACGTTTTGGCTGGTGGTTTTGTGCGTGAATCTGGCGGCGGCGACGGTGACGCGGTGGCCGTGGAAGAAGCGGCATACGGGTTTTGTGATCACTCACGCCGGAATCATTATTTTGCTGATCGGCGCGATTATCGGGAAGCATTGGGGAATCGAGGGATCGATGACCTTGAATGTCGGCGGGGAATCGAAGAACCAGCTGTTTATCGCGGACATGGCGCTGCATTTCTGGGATCGGGAAACGGGGCAGGTTTTTCGGACGCCGTTTCCGATCGATTTGAATCCGCCGACGGAGGATTCGCCGCGTTATTTGCCGTTGCCGGGGTATCAAAGCAGTTCGTTGGCGGCGCCTTTTTCGCGGTTGGGGACGCGGTTTTTCGGGATGTCGCCGAGCGAGCCGACGTTCGCGGTGGACCGGTTTTCGGAGAATCTGGTGGAGGAAACGCGGTTGGTGGCGGCTCCGGGGAGCGGGAATCCGGGGGTGCGGTTGCGGTTGACCAGTGCGATGATCGGCGGGGAGCCGTTGGAGGCGATGTTGGTGGCGGAACCGGCGGACAAATCGTTTTACAGTCTCGGGGAGTTGGCGCAGATCAGTTTGGGCGAGACGATCGTGCGGGCGTTCGCGGAAATGGAATCGCCGTCGCCGCTTTTGCAGTTGCGGGTGACGGAGGAGGGCGGCGTCGAGTATCACGCGATCAATTCGCGGGGGGAGACGAAGGAAGGGGTTTTGGCGGAAGGGGAGAAGCTGGAAACGGGTTGGGCGGATTGGGTCGTTTCGGTGGAGGAGATTTTGCCGGAGGCGCTGGCGGAAACGGTGGTGACGGAGGCGGAAGGGCGCGTGGCGGGCGGATTGACGGGGATGCGGGCGTGGCTGGATTGGGGCGACGGGCGGAAACTGGAGCCGGCCTGGTATATCGCAGGGGATATGCACACGCTGCATTTGGGGGGCGAGGAAGTGCGGTTCGCGTTTGGATACCGGACGGAGACTTTGCCGTTCAAGGTGGATTTGCTGGCGTTCGAGGTTCCGCGGGATGAGGGGACGGAGAATCCGGCGAATTACCGGAGTTACCTGCGTTTTACGGATTTGGAAACGGGGGCGACGGCGGAAGGCTCTTGCGGGATGAATGTGCCGGCGATGTTTCCGGCCGGGTTTCATCGTTTGGTGACCGGGCTGACTTACAAATTTTCCCAAGCTTCGTGGAATCCCGAGGATTTGTCGGAGAGCACGGTGCAAGTGCTCCGCGATCCAGGCTGGTTTTTCAAGTGGATTGGATCCTTGGTAATCGTCGTCGGAATTTACATGATCTTTTTCTGGCGGCCGTATAGAAACCGGAGACCGGAAGACATCATCGACGACATGTGAGCGGGAATTTCCGCCGCTTCACGCAGAAAGAGATTTTGACCATGCAGAAGATTCACAGACTGATTTGGACGGCGTTCTTCCTTTTCCTGGGCGCGGGAGCGCTGCGGGCGGACGCGACACCGGAGGCCGGGGCGGCGGAGGTGACGGAGGGCGAAATCGCGATGACGAACGCGATGAAGTTGATGCCGGACCACGATTATTCGGAGTTGGAGGGATTGATCGTGCAGAACGGCGGGAGGAAAAAGCCGTTGTTGACCTTCGCCCGGGAGTCGTTGCTGACGATGGCGGGGCGGTCGAAATTCGAGATCGCGGATGGGGTGAAGGTGGAGCCGATGCCGTTTATCGTGTCGATTTGGTTGAGCGGCCGGGATTGGTCGGGGCAGCCGTTGATCACGGTGGATTACGCGCCGGTGAAGGAGGCGCTGGGGTTGCCGGTGAAATCGGATAAACGTTTCTCGTTTCAGGAAATCGTCGGCAGCGAGAATTTCGCGAAACATGTCGAGGAGATGGAGGCGGTGCGGGAAGCGGAAGGGGAGGAAGGATTTTCGGAGTTTCAGCGGAAGCTGAGCGAGCTGGCGAACCGGTTGACGCTTTTCCAGAGTTTGCAGGGCGGGGCGGCGTTTACGGTGGTTCCGCATCCGACGGATTTGGAAGGAAACTGGGTTTCGATCGTGGAGGGGAGACATTATTTCTCTGACGAGCCGTTGTCGAAATTGACCGCGGAAACGATTCATCTGTTCACGGCGTATCACGGGGAGCCGCTGGAAAAGGATTTTGAGACTTCGGCGCGGGATTTCGTGCTGCTTCAGCAGGAGTTGGGGCCGGAAGGAATGGTGGTGGCGGGGAAGATCCGGGCGGAGTTGGTTTACGAGCATTTCCACTTTTTCCGGTTCGCGTGGATTTTGTGCGTGGTGTCGGCGCTGACGTTGGGGATCACTTGGCTGAAGTTTATCCGTCCGGGATTCGTGGCGGCGTGGGTGATGGCTTTGGGGGCGCTGTTGTTGCTGACGGCCGGGATGGCGTTGCGGGTTTACATTTCGGGCCGGGCTCCGGTGACGAACATGTATGAGACGGTCATTTGGGTGTCGTTTGGGATTTTGGTTTTTACGCTGGCTTTCGAGCTGCGTTACAAGTGCCGGTATTATTTGATCAGCGGGGTTCCGCTGGCGGGGATTTTGCTGATTTTGGCGGATAGCGTGCCGGTGATTCTGGATCCGAACATCGCTCCGTTGACGGCGGTGTTGCGGGATAATTTCTGGCTGACGACGCACGTTTTGACGGTGACGATCAGTTACGCTGCGTTTGCGCTGGCGTTTGCGCTCGGGCATTGGGTGTTGGGGGCGCAGATCATTCGCGGGCGGAACATGGTCGAGAACAAGTTTCTCTACGCTTACATTTACCGGGCGGTGCAGGTGGGGATTTTGCTTTTGACGATCGGGGTGATTTTGGGGGGCGTTTGGGCGAATTATTCGTGGGGCCGTTTCTGGGGCTGGGATCCGAAGGAGACGTGGGCGTTGATCGCGATTCTTTGTTACCTGTTTGTGCTGCACGGGCGGTTGACCGGCTGGTGGAAGGGATTCGGGATGACGGTTGGCTCGGTGATCGGTTTCATGAGCGTGCTGATGTGCTGGTACGGGGTGAATTATATTCTCGGCGCGGGATTGCATAGCTATGGATTCGGCGCGGGCGGCACGGAGTATGTGATCGGGTTCGTGGTTTTCGAGGTGGCTTTCGTGGCTTTGGCGATTTTCCGGCGTTATCAGGGCGGCGGAGGAAAAGTGTCGACGAAGCGGGCGGTGGCTCCGGCGAAGGAAGCGAGTCCGGCGGTCGTTGGCGTGGATCAAGGCTAAGCCAAGTTGGATAGCCGCGAACGGTGATGCTGGTTCGCGGAATTTATTGAACGGCCGGAGAGTCGCGGAAATCGCGGATCCGGCCGACTTCATTGACATACCCGGCGCGCTGGCGTACAACCGGCTGCTGCTGGATATGACGCCAACGGTTTGGCGGTTTCGGGAAACGGGATAGAGTTTTCCGGTTTAGATCCGGCGGCGCTGATGTGGCGATGCAATGAGCAGTAGATGGATGAATTCCGTGGAATTGGCAGACATTCTGATCACTCCCGAGCTTCGGTCGCGGAACGGCCGTCGGCCGGATTTTGTCGCGGAGGCGGAGGTTTTGCGGTCGTTGGGGGAGCGGATGGCGGAGAGACCGGAGGAGGTTTTGCCGGCGTTGGTGGAGTCGGTTTTGCGGCTTTGTTCAGGGGATTCGGCGGGGGTGAATCTGGTGGACCGCGAGCATGGGCGGGTGTTGTTGCGGACGATCGAGTGCCGGGGCGTTTGCGGGGAAATCGGGAAAGAGCCGGTCGAGGCGGAGGATTGGCCGTGCGGATTCGCGGTGGAGGCGGGAGAGGCGCAGTTGTTTCGGAACCCGGGGCGGCGGTTTTTGCCGTTGAAGCGGATCGAGCCGGAAGTGGCGGAGATTTTGACGGTGCCGCTGGTGGGGGCGGACGCGGTGGTGGGGACGGTTTGGCTGGCGTCGCACGGGAAGGAGCGGAGGCTGGACGCGGAGGATTTGCGGATTTTGTCGGGGCTGGCGGGGTTTTTTATCACGGCGATGCGCCAGTCGGGGATGTTTCGGGATTTGGCGGCGGCGCGGAGGGAGGCGCGGGAATTGGGGCAGCGGCTGGGGATTTTGTTGGAGAGTATCAGCGACGGGCTGGCGTTTTTGGACGAGCAGAGGCGGTTTCTTTTCGCGAATGAGAAATGCCTGAATCTTCTCCGGAAAGCGGATACGGAAGTGGTGGGGTTTCGGGCGGACGAGGTTTTTCCGCCGGATTGCGCGGAGGAATTGCGGCGATTGCTGGGCGCGGCGACGGCGGAGAACCGGCATCAGGTGTTGGAGTGCCGGTTGGGGGATTTGTCGCGGATGCTGGAGGTGGATATTTATCCGGCGGCGAGTGGCGGAGTTTGTTTGCTGGTGACGGATGTTTCGGATCAGCGGCGGATGGAGCTGGAGCGGACGCAGCTTTTGCGGCGGACGCAGCGGCATGCGGGGAAGTTGAAGGAATTGGCGGAGGCGGCGCGGGGAATCGGGAGCGCGGAAAGTTTGGCGGCGACGTTGCAGGAGATCGCGGATCACGCGGCGTCGATTATCGGGACGCGGAGGGCGGTGACGGAGATCGCGGTGGGCGACCAGTATCAGGCGCCGATTCGGGCGGAGTTTCGGGCGGCGGAGATTTGGGAAAAGGCGGCGGAAGCGGCGGGGCCGGAGTTGCGGGTTCCGTTGTTTCGGAAGAGCGGCGGGCGGCTGGGGCAGATTTGTTTGTCGGGGAAGGTCGACGGGAGTTTCACGTTGGACGACGAATCGATTTTGATTCAGTTGGCGCATATGGCGTCGGCGGCGGCGGAAAAGGCGTGGGCGGAGGAGGCGTTGCGGGAGAACCGTCAGCGGCTGGAAATCGCGGTGGAGGCGAGCGGTTTTGGGATTTTCGAGATGAATCTCGGTGACGGGCGGTTTACGGGGACGGCGATTTTCCGGGATGTTTTGCGGTTGGGGGAAGATTTGGGGGCGCGGGTTTCGACGTTGATGGAGCGGATTCATCCGGAGGACCGGGCGGATGTGCGGGCGGCGTTTCGGCGGGCGTTGCGGAAGGAGGAGCGTTACGTGGTGGAGTGCCGGTATCTTTGGCCGGGCGGCGAGTGGCGTTGGATGGCGGTTTTTGGGCGGATCTTGAACGACAGAAACAGGCGGCCGGCGCGGGTGATCGGGGTGGTTTCGGATGTGACTTCGCGGAAGCAGATCGAGGAGGAGTTGCGTTCGGTGAATCAGACTTTGGAGCAGCGGGTGGAGAAGCGGACGGCGGTGGCGAACCGGCGGGCGGAGCAGTTGCGGGCGTTGGCGTTGGAATTGACGCGGGCGGAGCAGCGGGAGCGGAGGCGGATCGCGCAGGTGCTCCACGATCATTTGCAGCAGATTCTGGTGGCGGCGAAGTTGCGCTTGGGGATGATCCGGGAGAATTCGCCGGAGGAGGCGCAGAAGGAATCGGTGGCGCAGACGGCGGATTTGTTGAGCCGGGCGATCGAGGCTTCGCGGGATTTGACGGTGGAATTGAGTCCGCCGATTTTGTTCGATGGCGGTTTGGCGGCGGGATTGGACTGGTTGAGCCGCCGGATGAAGGAAGAGCAGCGATTGGATGTGCGGGTGAAGGCGGAGGGCGCGGAGGAGTTGGATGGTTATTTGAAGGCGTTCCTTTTTCAGGCGACGCGGGAGCTGCTTTTCAATGTGGTGAAACACGCGGGTGTGTCGGAGGCGAAGGTGGAGTTGGACGCGCGGAACGACGGGGAGGTGCGGATTCAGGTGACGGATCGAGGGAAGGGATTTGTGCCGTCGGAGATGGTGAAGGAGGCGAAGGGGGGATTCGGTTTGGCGAGCGTGCGGGAACGGCTGGATCTTTTGGGCGGACGGATCGACATCCAGAGCAGGCCGGGGAAAGGGACGATCGTGACGTTGATCGCGCCGAGGACGAAAGCGGTGGAGGAGGATGCGGCGGCGAGGGATCTGTTGTCGTTTCTCGCGCCGGAGCGGGGGAAACCGGGGAAAGCGGTTGGCGTGGAGGAGAGCCAGACGGAGTTGGCGCTGCGGGTTTTGCTGGCGGACGACCACAAGATTTTGCGGGAGGGATTGGTGGGATTGTTGACGGAGCAGCCGGGAGTGCGGGTGGTTGGCGAGGCTTCGGATGGGCAGATGGCGGTGGATTTGGCGCTGCGGGAGAAGCCGGATGTCATCATTATGGATATTACGATGCCGCGGATGAATGGAATCGAGGCGACGCGTCAGATCGTGGCGCAGTGGCCGGAGGCGGTGGTGATCGGGCTTTCGATGCACGACAAGGAGGATATGGCGACGGCGATGATCGAGGCAGGGGCGAAAGCGTACGTGACGAAGGGGGCGCCGTCGGAGATTTTGATTGAGACGGTGTGGGCGCACGCGCCGTTTTGCCGGATTCGGACGGGGTAGGGGTGGACGGCGGAGGTGGAGGTGGGGAAGTTTTGGTTCGGCGGGTTTTAACCACGGATGGCACGGATGAGCACGGAGCGCTTAAGCTCGGGATTTGAAACAGAAGGAAGCGAAGGAAGCGAAGGAAGCGGAGGAAGCGAAGGAAGGATTTTGGTTTTTGGGGGCGAGGGCGGAGCTTTGGCTCTGGAGGGAGGGACCACGGATTTCACAGATG
>CAZJCL010000143.1:0-7039 GCA_964544025.1 uncultured Opitutales bacterium
CGGAGGATGCGGAAAGCGCGGTCGTGCGCGACGCGACTCCGCTATCGGACGCGAACCGGCGCTTTATTCGACTCCGCGTCACTGAGCGGTAAACGAAGAGAAGCTGTTCTGTGGCTGAAAGGGTCCTCCGCGCTGAATTTGCGCGGAGGGCTTTTGCGTATAGCGGGGAAACGGCGCGTTCTTTGCCGGCGCGCATGCCGCCGGGAGCATGATCCGGCTCGCGTTCGGGCGTGGCGGTTGTCGAATCTTTTATATCAGATGCTGCTCAGACCATCGCGAATCCGAAAAAGGACGAAGAGTCCGTTTCAAAGAAGACGGCGCTGGACCAAGACAGCGCTATGGGAAAGCAGAAAATGAATAAGTATTAGGCAGATACTGTCATTGTGGAAAAAGCCGATCCACGTTAACTTTGCAATTCGACAAACCCTGATCATCAAAACCTCAATCTGTTAATCCATGAATTCTCGGCTTCTTTTTTCCGCCCTTTTCCAGGCTTTTTTCAATTTTGTCGGTAAACAACCGGCTATCCGTGCTCCACAACCGTCTTATTCCAACCGGACCCGTAAGTCCGCCTTTACGCTCATTGAGCTGTTAACCGTGATCGCGATTATCGGGATTCTCGCAGCCATTCTGATCCCCGTCGTGGGCGCGGTCCGCGAATCCGCGCGAAATTCTGTCTGCCAAAGCAACCTTCGGCAGTGGCACAATGCGGCTATGCTGTACGCAGGTGATAACAATGGGATGATTCCAAGGGTGCGACAAAATTTCGAAGACGGAACCAGCGTGGGCTGGGTAAAACTGCTCGCACCGTACGCCGACCGCGACGTCGATTCGGGCGCATGGCGGATGGGGTATTCCGCGGACGATCCGCTGCAAGATACCATCGGCAACTGCCCGTCGGATCCGATTCTCCACACGTACGGTGCCAACTACATCAGCTACGCGATGAATTCGGAGGCATGGGGAGCCGATTTTTCCCACACTCCTTTTGGCAGTCAGACGCCGATCGAAAGATATGCCGACTACCCTCAGACCATCATGTTCGGCGATCGCGCGCGCAACTGGCATATGAGGCGCGACAACTTTGACCAATATCCCGAGGAAACCTACCGCCACAAAAACCGGGCGAACTTCGTCGTGTTGGGCGGCTCGGTTTATTCCGCGTCCGGCAGCGATCCCGAGGATCCTCCCGCCCGGATGTGGAATCCGTTCGGAGCCTGGTGAGCTGGTGAATCGAACACGCCAAATTGACCGATCAAATATGAACGCGAATTCCTCGGACACGCTTCGAAACCCTACTGAATCACGATTTCCCGTTTCGCAAAGCCGACCGGCGATAAGGCCGTCGCAAAAGCTTTGTTTGCTTCTGATGTGTGCGGTCGCGGGGCTTTTCACGGCGGAGGTTTTTGCGGAGGAACGTCATGACGTTGTCATTTACGGAGGAACCAGCGGAGGCGTCACCGCGGCGGTGCAGGCGGCGAAAATGGGGCATTCCGCGGTTGTCATCAATCCGTACACTCATCTCGGTGGCATGACGAGCAGCGGCCTGGGTCATACGGATTCCGGCCGAAAAGCAGTGATCGGCGGATTGTCGCGGGAGTTTTACCGGCGTGTGCGGGAGGTTTACCGTTCGGACGGGCGCTGGGTGCGGGAAAGGCGGGAGGATTATGTCGGCCATCGGCACTTGCAGCCGGACGACGACGCCCAGTGGGGATTCGAGCCGCACGTCGCGGAGGAGATTTTTCGGAATTGGCTCGCGGAGCATGAGGTGCCGCTGGTTTCCGGGCGACTGGTTCGCGACGACGGAAAAGGAGTGGTAAAGGAGGGCGACCGGATCGTTTCCATCGCGCTGGAATCGGGGGAAATTTACCGGGGGCGGATGTTTATCGACGCGACTTACGAGGGCGACCTGCTCGACGAAGCGGGTGTTTCCTTTATTGTCGGTCGCGAGGGAAACGAGAAATACGGCGAAACTCTCAACGGAATTCAGACCGCCCAGACGATCAATCATGTGTTTACTGCCAACGGCGAGCGAAGAGCGCCCCGGCCGTTGCCCGAGGAGGCGCGGGTCGATCCGTATGTGGTTCCCGGCGATCCGTCGAGCGGGCTTTTGCCGGGGGTGAATCCGGATGCCGGAGGTGCCGAAGGGGAGGGCGATCACCGGGTGCAGTCGTATTGCTACCGGCTTTGTCTGACGGATGATCCGGAAAACAAAGTGCCTTTTGCTCAGCCGCAAGGGTATTCGGAAGCTGATTACGAAATCCTGTTTCGCATGTTCGAGGCGGGCGAGAAGCGAATTCCCTGGCTCCCGGCACGCATGCCGAACCGGAAGACGGATACGAACAACCGGTGGGCGGTTTCGATGAATCTGATCGGAGGGTCGGACGAATATCCGCTGGCGAGCTACGAACGGCGGCGGGAAATCGAGCGGGAACACGAAAACTGGCAGCGCGGGCTGATGTGGGCCCTCGCCAATCACGAGCGCGTTCCGGAATCGATTCGCAGCGAAGTCGGCAGGTGGGGCTACGCCGCGGATGAATTCGTCGGGAACGATCACTGGCCGCCGATGATTTATATCCGCGTCGGTCGCCGGATGGTGAGCGATTACGTGATGACCGAGCACGACTGCCGGTTGATGCGGGTCGCTTCCGACAGCGTCGGTATGGGTTCCTACGCGATGGATTCGCACAACGTCCAGCGCTACGTCACTCCCGAAGGCTATGTTCAAAACGAGGGCAACATCGAGGTGGCCCCGGACGGCCCTTACAGCATCAGCTACCGCTCGATCGTTCCCGCGCGCGGAGAGGCGGAGAATCTGTTGGTTCCGTGGGCTGTCAGCGCCTCGCATATCGCTTTCGGATCCATTCGTATGGAACCGGTTTTCATGGTCCTCGGTCAGTCGGCGGCAACGGCCGCGTCGCTCGCCATCGCCGACGGGATTGCGGTGCAGGACGTCGATTACGAAACACTGCGGGAGAGGCTCGAAGCGGACGGTCAGGTGCTTTATCTCGGAAACGAGCCGTTCGATTTCGAGAAACTTCCAGGTGTCGTGATCCTGGCGGAGGATGCCAACTTGACCGGTGAATGGGACATCAGCCGAAAGGTTCGCCCTTTCCTGGGAGATGGTTATTACCACGATGGCAACGCCGGAAAAGGCGAGAAGAAGGCGGAGTTTGCATTCGAAGTTCCGGAAGCGGGCGACTACGAAATCCAGATTTCCTACGCGCCGAACCCGAACCGGGCGAAGGAGGTGCCGGTTATGATTTATCACGTCGGCGGTTCTGATCTTCAGTTCGTTGACCAAACGAAAGAACCGGAACTTTATTCACGTTTCGCGACTGTCGGCACTTACCGTTTTTCACCGGAAAATCCCGCACGGATTGTGATCGAAAACCGTGAAACCATCGGACACGTGATTCTGGATTCGGTGCGGGTGGTTCCGGTTCAAAGCAAGTAGTTGCCGACAGCGTTTGTTCCCGCTCAAACTGGAGTCCGAAACGCGAGGGGAAACGAATCGATATCTGGCGTGGAAACGCCTTTTAGCGGAAAGCATGCTTTATTATGTGCTTTAGAATGAAAGTAAGATTGATTATCAGATATAGTGTTGCCCTTCAGACGACCATTGCAGGCATTCTTGCTCTAATATTTGTGGCAAATTCCGGATATGCCGATGAAGGATCCAGCCGATCTCTTCTAGAGATCAACGCTCCTTTGACCGCACCAGTCGGGCCGCCAATTGCGATTGTTGGAGCGCGTCTCATCGATGGACTTGGAGGACCAACGATCAATGATTCGGTGGTACTTGTGCAAGGTGATCGAATCGTCGCTGCCGGGCCGAGAGAAAACGTGCCGATTCCGGAAAATGCGGAATTGGTTGATGCCAAAGGAAAGAGTGTGATGCCGGGGCTGATTGATGCTCATTTTCATTCGGTCATGAACAATTCGGCGCTCAAAAGGGTTTTGAAGAATGGAGTGACAACGATTCGGGATCCCGGTCATCCTTTTCGTTTTTATCAGAATCTTCACTTTTCGGAACCACCGATGCCCCGTGTTTTTCTGACGGGCGCTCATATCGACGGGTTTCCGCCTGTTTGGGTTCAGCAGGCGGTGGTGGCGAGAACCAGCGAGCATGTCCGCCGGACTGTTCACGAACATGTCGATAACGGTGGCACCGGAATCAAGATTTATTTTAACCTGCCAATCGACTATTATGAACCCATTGTGGAAGCCGCTTCCGAACGCGGCGTTCCGGTGTTCGCTCATTTGGAACTGGTGGATGCGGACGACGCGATCCGCGCCGAGGTGGACGGGCTGGAGCACGTCACTTCCTTTGGAACCGCACTTGCGGATCCTGTCGATGCCGCGAGATTTAAAGAAAGTGTTCGGGCGGATTTCGGCAATCGCCGGAATGCCCGATTCGAACTCTGGGCTAATATTGAAGTGGATTCCGAACGTGTGAGGAACATCCTCGATCTCGCTGTGAGACAGGACGTCGTGATGGTGCCGACATTGGCTCTTTATGAGCGGCGTGAGGGTGATTCCGCCGTAAGGAGTTTTCATGTTGAAGGCTATAGGAATATGGTTCGGTTCGTAGGAATGGCCCATGCGGCCGGGATGTCGATCGTGATCGGTTCGCATACGCGTGTTCCGCACGCCGAAGTTGGCTGGGCATTTCAGCGTGAGATGGAAGTGATGGTGGAAGCCGGAATGACTCCTCTGGAGGTAATCACTGCCAGCACATCCGCCAATGCCAAGTATTTTCGGATTGCCGAACGGCTCGGCAGTATTGAAGCGGGGAAATTGGCGGACCTTCTGTTAATTGATGGCAATCCGGTCGAAGATATTTCTATGATGTACAATGTTGATCGGGTAATGGTCAATGGAATGTGGGTGGATACTGATTGGGAGAAATAGTTTTATTAATCAAGAAGAGAGTGGTTTTTCCTATTCCCAGATCCCGTTGCACATATGGCAACTTGCCGACTCTCAATTCGGTTGAAACCCCCTCTGTTTTTACGACCGGAAGTCGGCCGGAGCCACAATACGATCCCGCCATTAATATGAAGAACCGTTATATTCGATTACTCACCTTCTGTTACCTGCTCGCTGCGGCCTTGACCCTCGGGCTTTCCTCCGGCTTCGCGAACGAGGCGGATCAAGCCGGTCGACTCATCAAGGCGATTCGCGACGATCATCCGCGCCTCCTCTACAACCGGGACGACATTCCGCAATTTCGGCGACAAGCGGGACGTTTTTCGGATCATTTCGAGGCATTGCGGCAACTCGCGGAGAAGAATCTTCCGGAATCGTCCGACAGCGGACCCGCAACCGATTTCGGACACGATGTGCTGAACGGCGCGATCGTGTACCAGGTGACCGGATCGGAAGAGATGCTGGAGAGGATCACGGCCGGGTTGCATGGCAGCCTTCGCTTTTACCATGAACGCTACGGAAACCGGGAACCGGTGAATTGGTACGCGTGGTCGCGGCTGAGCTGGCTGGTCGCTCTCGATATGATCTGGAACTCTCTGGCAGAGGAGGAACGGGTCGAATTGAGCGAAAGTTTTATCCGGCACATGCGTGACTACGAAGAATTCGGCCGAAGGATTTCCCGCGAAGGGACGAGTGGGGCGAACGCCGGATTCTACGGAGCCTCGGCGCTGTTTTGGTTTGCCGGACTTTTGTTCCATGGCGAAGAGATCGACGATGCCCAGGCCCTTTCATGGCTGGAAACCGGATACAGCCTATATCATACGATGCTGGAAAATCGGCAGGGATTGGTCGGCGACGACGGTGGATCCGTGTCGGGAACGCTCTCCTATTCTCTGCAAGACTACCCGTTTTCGGAATGGAATTTTTTCCATAGCGTGCGTGCGGCCACTGGATACGATATCGCCCAAGACTGGGCTTATGTCCGTCTGTTTCCCGAATACATTTGGTGGAATTGGCTGCCCGGCGGATTGGAATTCGGATACGGCGACACCCCGCATACCACGAACCGGCTGCCCGGCAATTCCATCCCGACCCACATGGCGCACCTGATGCATTTTTACAGCGAAACCTTCCCGGAAGCGGCGGCCAAAGCCAACCATATCCGTCAACGGGCCTTGGAGGAAGGGTTTGCCAGGGGCGGCGTCTTCCGGAACGGGTTTCGCACCACCAGTCTCAGCATTTATCCCTACCTGCTGGGAAACATGGACAAAGCTCCGGAAGCGCGGAGACCGGTGGAGGATCCTCCGTTGGCTCGCTTCTTCTCCAATATGGGCCAAACCTTCATTCGCACCGGGAGTGAATCCGGCGATACATTCGTCCTAATCTCTGCCGGGGGAAATGTGACTATGCACCGGCATCACGACGCGGGGCATTTCACCCTTTTTCATCGCGGATTTCTGGCGATCGACAGCGGCACCCGCATCAATCAAACATCCGACCACATGTTCACCTACTATTCGCAATCGATCGCGCACAACACCTTGCTGATCGATATGCCGGGCGAGGAGCCACCGAGGTATTGGGGCAGACCGGCCGACGTGGCTTCGGGCGGGCAATACCGGACGGTCGGATCGCAAGTCACGGCTTTCGAGTCCCACGACGAGTGGGCCTATCTCGCCACGGATTTGACTCCCGTTTATCATCCGGACAAAAGCGAATCGGTGATCCGCGAGTTCGTGTTTATCCGTCCGAATGCCCTGCTGATCTTCGACCGCGTTCGTTCAACCGATGCCGGCTACGCTAAAACCTGGTTGCTTCACACGGTCAATGAACCGGAGGTCGAGAATCGTCGCTGGCAGGTGGAGCACAATAAGGGGCGGATGATCGCCACGACACTTCTTCCCGCGGATGCGAGAGTCGAAGCCGTCGGGGGGCCGGGGCGCGAGTTCCTCGTCGCCGGGCAAAATTATCCGTTCAGCGATAATCCCGACGCGATCCGCGCTCTTATGGGCCGATGGCGAGTTGAAGTGACACCGGGCGCCGCCCGACAAACCGACCGGTTTCTCCATCTGCTCGAAACCGGCGACCGGACGCTGGAAGCGATGGA
>CAZJCL010000144.1:0-3210 GCA_964544025.1 uncultured Opitutales bacterium
CCATCCTTCACCGGATGCATGTGCGCGAATCCGGAACGATCCCCGTCGAATGCCACCAAATGCGCGTAAGCCCCCATCACCGGCTCCAGCTTCACGCCTTGCCCCGCGTCGCTCGTCACCCGCAGCGAAATCACCGCCGGCTTTTTCACCGCCAAACCTTCCGGCGGCACTTCCAACGCGAATCGGTAATCTTCCACGACCGTTTCCAGTCCAAATCCGCCCGCCGGTTCCCCCGGTTTTCCCGCCACTTCCAAATCCGCCACCGCCTGCACTGGACGCGCCGTCGCCACCGGAAGCAAATCCGCGAAAATCCGGTAATCGCCGCCCGATTCCGGCGTGAAACGAAACTCGTATTCTCCTTTCACGGCCGTCGGTTCCGGGTGGATGTGATGATAATCCTCCAGCGTCGGATCGACCAAGAGCAAATGCACCTTCCGTGTGTGCGCCACCATCAAATCCTCCTCGCCAACCGGCTTTCCGCCCGGCGTAGTCAACGAAAGCAAAACCGTCGCCTCCTCGCCCGCCTTCAACGGAGTTTTCGAGTAAACTCGCATCGTCAGCGGAGAACGGTTCGCATTTACCCGCGTAAATCCGAGACTTTCCACATCGCAAAGATCGGGCGACGGATCGCCGGTCATTCTCATCAGAAGCGTAGCCGGACGCTCGGGCGCGAAATCCGGCAAAAACTGAAAGAAGACGAAAATCGCCACCATTAGCCCGGTGATCCCGGAAACCCGCCAGCGAATCTGTTTATCCTTGCTCATTCTGAATCGCCTCCAACCGTTGCAGAAAATCTCCGACCATCCAGTTGGTCCCGAAAACCCGATGGCGAATGACTCCTTTTTCGTCCACGAGAATCGTTCCGAGCGTGTGCGAAGAAAGTTCGCCGTCCCGATCCACTAGAATCCCCATTTGCTCCATCAAATCCGCCACCGCGCTCTCCGGGCCGGTTAAAAACAAGTAATTCGAAGTGTCGATCTTGTGCGCCTCCGCGTAGGCTTTCAGAACGCCCGGCGTATCGAATTCCGGATCGAGCGAAATCGAAATCAGCTCGAAGTTCTCGATCCCCGCCTCCTTGGCCGCCTCCTGCAATTGAATCATCCGCTGGGTCGCCGCCGGACACATCTCCGGAACCGGGCAGCGCGTATAAATAAAATTCAGCACAAAACGCCGCCCCTGAAACCGGTCCACCTGCACCACGTTCCCGTTCTGATCATAAAGCGCGAAAGCCGGAATCGCCTCGCCCACCTCGCGAAACGCCTTCGATCCGCGAATCGTCGTATCCTGTCGCAACGAACGCCCGGTCTTTTCCACCACGCTTTCCGCCACCGGATCGGCCGGCCAGATCCGTTCCAGCCGGAAATTCCCCTCCTGTTCGATCAACCGCGCCCGAATCCGTTGGCCCGGAGCCGCGTTGGCCACATCTCCCGCCGACGCCGAAAACTCCATCGTCATCGCCGGCATGTATCCCGGAATCTCCTCGTGCTTCACCACCAAGATGTTATCCGCCGGCTTCACCTCGAGGATTTCTCCCGTAATCGGATAACCCGGCAAATCGTCGTCCGTCGAATTCCCGGAACAGCCGGCGGCCAAAAACACCGCCGCGACCGCCGCAAAAAGACTTCCCAAGCGGAGAAAACGAGGATGAATTGTCGAGAATAATTTGGACATAAGCGCAACAAGTTAGGCGAGGAGACCGGGCGGCGCAAAGACTTTACCCGAAATCGCCTCCCGGAAACAGGGAAGTTAGCCCGCCTTGCGTCCGGGACAATAGATATTAATAGCCGTTCCCAATCCCCGGCGGCTATTGCATAAAAAATAATTTGCCATAACGGTAAGCCTTTCCTGACATAACCGGTTTTTTTACGACTCTTCACGCGATGCCTTCGTCCAATTTTCCGAACCGAACATCCGGCTACAAGCCGTATCTCGCCTGGTTTTGCTGCCTGGCGCTGGTTTGGACGACCTTCCTTCTCTACGCCGGCGGCTTCACCACCAGCATCCAAGCCGGAATGGCGTTTCTCGACTGGCCACTCTCCAACGGCTCCATCAATCCCGACGGCTGGCTCACCGACCGTGACATGCGCGCCGAACATAGCCACCGACTCCTGGGCGCGAAACTCGGACTGCTCATGATCGCCCTTTTCGCGTGGACTTGGATAAAAGAGGAACGCAAATACCTGCGCGTTCTGGCGGCGGGCGCGCTTATCATGGTGATTCTTCAAGGCGGTCTCGGCGGAGCCCGCGTCGCTTTCGACCGGCTGAACATCGGAACCGACAGCAACGCCGTCGCCCAAACCTTCGCCGTCGCCCACGCCTGCATGGCGCAACTCTTCCTCTGCCTTCTCGTAACCATTGCCATTTGCGCGTCGCGTCCGTGGATCGAGAGAAGCGCGGGATTGCGCCTCCCCGCCGATCCGTCCGTTCGCAAATGGGGCGCCGCTTCCTGCGTGGCGATTTTCCTCCAGTTGCTCGTCGGTGCCATCATGCGCCACAACCACGCCGGACTCGCCATCCCGACGTTTCCCACGAGCAACGCCGACGGCGGACTCCTCCCGGCCATGTGGTCGTTTCCGATCGGCATTCACTTCGCGCACCGCGTCGGCGCGGTCGTGGTGACCGTTCTGCTTCTCGTTTTCATCTGGAAACTCTGGCGCTCCGCCGAAACCGGAAAACTGCTCGCCGCCGGCGGATTCGCCGTGGTTGCGCTCCTCGGCATTCAGATTTTTCTCGGCGCCCTCACCGTCCTTACCTTGAAAAACGAATTCGCGGCGACGCTCCACATGCTCTGCGGCGCCTTCCTTCTCGCGATTGTCTGGTCGCTCACCTTCATCTCCTTCCGGCTCCCTCGGCGCGCGGAAATCCAAACCGCTCCGTCTCCCGCCGCCAAACCGGTTGCCGGCATGACTGAAGCCCGGGCATGAGTGTTTCGCCGGTCAATGAAACGGGCGCGCCCACCACTATGGCTATCGCAGGAAAGTCTCGATTCAGCGCGTACCTGGAACTGACGAAACCGCGCCTGAGCATGCTCTCGGTAATCACCGCAGTCGTCGGTTTCCTCGCGGCGCGTCCGGCGGGCGAAACGTGGTGGATCCTCTTTCATGTGTTGCTCGGCACCGCGCTGGCCGCGGGCGGAGCCGCCGCTCTCAACCAATGGTACGAACGGCAAACCGACGCCCGCATGCAGCGCACCATGGAACGTCCGATTCC
>CAZJCL010000144.1:3310-6997 GCA_964544025.1 uncultured Opitutales bacterium
TGGATCCTTTTTGGAATTCTTCTCCTCTGGCAAATCCCCCACTTTCTCGCCATCGCCTGGATGTATCGTGACGATTACGCCGCCGTGAATTTTCCGATGCTCACCGTCATCGACAAAACCGGCACCCGCGCCGCGAACATGTCGTTCATTTACTGCGTCGGCTTGCTGATCGTTTCCGTTCTGCCGTATTTCCTCGGATACAACACGATTTTCTACTTCGTTCCGGCCGCGATCCTCGGCCTGCACTTCTCCTGGCGAACCTGGCAATTCCGTCAGGCAAAGGATCGAAACCTTCCCGCCCGCCGCGTTTTCTTCATTTCCATCGCCTATCTTCCCGCCGTGCTGGCGGTGCTCGTCCTGGATCGCTGGCTCCTGGCGTAACCGATCACCCGCGGATGAATCTCGAAATTTTTCCTCCCATCAACGCGACGCTAAACGCCACCGCGTTTTTGTGCCTGACGATCGGCTATTATTTCATCCGGTTCCGCAACGACCGGAAAATGCACCAGCGTTTCATGATCGCGGCGTTCGCGGTTTCCACGGTTTTCCTCGGATTCTACCTCACCTACCACTTTCTCAAATCCGGAACGCACACCCGCTTCGGCGGCGAAGGAGCCATCGCCTATTTTTATTACGCGATGCTGCTTTCGCACATCCTTCTGGCAATGATCAACTTGCCGCTCATTTTGATCACCCTGAGCCTGGCGATCCGAAAACGCTTCGCGACCCACCGAAAATGGGCGCGCTGGACCTTCCCCATCTGGTATTACGTCTCGATCACCGGAGTTCTCGTCTACTTCTTCCTTTACCAATGGTATCCCGGCGAGCGGATGTAGGCGCGTTATCCCGGAGTTTTCACAGACGAAAGCAAATTCGGTTCGACCTCTTTCCAATCCGCGTCGGCCGTGATACAGTTGGCCCGACCGGACGCGAACCCGCCAAAAGCGCGCTCGAACCGGTCTTAGCGGGCCCTCCGGGTCTTATATTCCGAGCAACGGATTTTAATAGGTTGGAGATTTTCCTTTATGGGAACCAAATAAGCCTTTAAAAACTCGTGCTTTATTCTCATTACATTTGATTTTGCCTGAAATCGGTGCCTTCGCAGATGTGGACACCGGTCATCAGGCCGATTTCATTCCTAAACAGCATGCTCGGATCCTCATTTGTCAGGAAAAAGCTCATTCCGCTCGGACTGCTCGCCAGTCTGTTCATGACGGGATGCTCTGTCTTTACGGACGCGAACCAGTCGACCTTCGACCCGAAGGGTCCGGTGGCGCTCGAACAGCTGAACTTGTTCATGCTGAGTTTTTGGCTGATCACCTTCATCTTCATCGCGGTCGGCGCAGCCCTGCTTTACGTCACGGTCCGGTATCGCTGGAAACCGGGAATGCGCGAAGAAGACATTCCGGCCCAGACGCACGGAAATCCGCTTCTGGAAATCAGCCTGATCGTCGCGTCGGTCATTTTGCTGGTAATCCTCGCGGTCCCAACCATCCGCGTCGGAAGCTTCAGCTACAATGTTCCCGAGGAAGCCGAAGAAGACGTGATCGAGGTCACCGCCATCGGCTACCAATGGTGGTGGCGATTCGAATACCCTGACGCCGGCGTCGTCACCGGAAACGAGCTGGTCGTTCCGGTCGATGCCTACGTGCGGGTGCAACTTCGCACGGAGGACGTGATCCACTCCTTCTGGGTCCCCAAGCTTTTCGGAAAACGCGACATGGTCCCGAACCGCTCCAACAATCTCTGGTTCAAAGCCGACGAGGTGGGCGTATATTACGGACAATGCGCGGAATTCTGCGGCGAGTCCCACGCCAACATGCTTTTCCGGGTCATCGTCATGGAGCAGGAAGAATACGACGAATGGCTGGCGATGAAAAACCGCCCTTCCCCCGAGCCGGCCCAGGACCAACAACTCGCCCTCCAAGGCAGCAATCTTTTCCGCAGCAAAGGCTGCGTGCAGTGCCACACCATCAAGGGCCTCGGCGGCGGCGTTCTCGGACCGGATCTCAGCCACTTCGGCACGCGGAAAACCGTCGCGGCCGGAATCCTGGAAAACACCCCGGAAAACGTGGCCTTATGGATCTTCGATCCGGAACGTGTGAAGCCGGGCAACCTGATGACGGAAGGCGTGAAGCCGCAAAACATCACCGAAGTGGAAGCGCAAAGCCTTGCCGCCTACCTTCGTTCCCTTAAATAGAGGTTTACTTTTCGATGCACGACGCAACTTCAACAAAAGACCCTTCACAGAAGGCCGTCCATCCCGGTAAAAGCGGACCTTTCAAACGGCCCACCGCGCAAACCGGTTTGGTCAGCTGGCTCACCACGGTGGATCACAAGCGGATCGGCATTATGTATGCCATGTCCGCGCTGTTCTTCATCCTGGTCGGAGGGGTCGAGGCCCTTTTGCTCCGCTCGCAATTGGCGGTGCCGAACAACGATCTCGTCAGCGCCGAGTTCTTCAATCAGGCGTTCACGATGCACGGCACCACGATGATCTTTCTCGGGATCATGCCGCTAAGTTCCGCCTTTTTTAACTATTTCATCCCGTTGATGATCGGGGCTCGCGACGTCGCGTTTCCCCGGCTCAACGCCTTCAGCTACTGGGTTTTCCTCGCCGGCGCGATTTTCCTGAACAGCAGCTGGGTTCTCGACGCCGCTCCCGCCGCCGGATGGTTCGGCTACGCGCCGCTCACCTCCAACACCTACAGCCCGGGTCTCGGAGTCGATTTCTGGATCTTCGGTCTGCAAATGCTCGGTCTCGCGTCGCTGATCGCCGGTTTCAACTTCATCGTGACGATCATCAACATGCGCGCCCCGGGATTGAAGATGATGCGCCTTCCGGTGTTTGTCTGGATGACCCTCGTCACCCAGTTCCTCATCATTCTCGCGTTCCCGGCGATCACCATCGCCCTCGCCGCGCTGATGATGGACCGCCTGGCCGGAACCCATTTCTTTGAACCGGTATTCGGCGGCCAACCGATTCTCTGGCAGCACCTTTTCTGGATCTTCGGTCACCCGGAAGTGTACATCCTGATTCTCCCGGCGATGGGAATCATCTCCGAAATCATCCCGGTATTCTCCCGCAAGCCGCTCTTCGGTTACGCGATCATCGTTTTCTCCGGAATCCTGATCGGCGTCGTCAGCTTCGCGGTCTGGAGTCACCACATGTTCGCCTCCGGTTTGAGCGAAATCGCGTTCCTCGCGTTCGCGCTCACAACCATGGCGATCGCGGTCCCGACCGGGGTAAAAATCTTCAACTGGGTCGGCACGTTGTGGGGCGGCCAAATCCGCTTCACTACTCCCCTCCTTTTCTGCGTCGGCTTCATCTGGATGTTCCTCATCGGCGGATTGAGCGGTATCACGCACGCCGCCGCTCCGCACAACCTCCAGCAAACCGACACCTACTACATCATCGCCCACTTCCACTACGTGATGATCGGCGGAAGTCTCTTCTCCCTCATCGCGGGCGTTTACTACTGGTTCCCGAAAGTCACCGGAAAGCTGATGGACGACAAAGTCGGCAAATGGGTCTTCTGGTCGATCTTCGTCGGCTTCAACGTCGCCTTCATGCCGATGCACTGGCTCGGACTCGGCGGCATGCCGCGCCGCATTTACACCTACCAGGACAACATGGGCTGGAACGAGTGGAACATGGTCTCCACCATCGGCGCCTTCATCCTCGGC
>CAZJCL010000145.1:0-6927 GCA_964544025.1 uncultured Opitutales bacterium
CGCTGCTCCAGCGGATTTTTCATTACTCGATGTCGAGTTACGGCGCGGTGCGGACGTATGCCTCGATGTTGGGGGAGGAGGAGCATGCGCGGGCGCTCCAACGGTCGCTGGACGAGCAGAAGGACGCGGACGAGCGGTTGACGCAGTTGGCGCTGGAGGCGGTGAATAGCGACGCGTTGAACGCGGGGTCGAGGGCCGCGTAGGGGAAGTATGAAAGTGGGAAGGTATGAAGGTGGGAAAGTGGGAATGTTCAACTTCCAACTTTCAACGTTCAACGTTCAAGGGTTGGGGGGAGTCGATGGCGGCGTTGGCTTGGGCTACGTCGGCTAGGATTTGGTCGTTCATGTGATGGGCGACCATTTCGGTGCCGATGCGGATGGCGTTCATGATGGCGATCCGGTTGCTGGAGCCGTGGGCTTTGAGGACGTTTCCGCGGAGGCCGAGGAGAGGAGCGCCGCCGTAGCCGTCGGGGCTGAGCTGGTTTTTCATTTCCTTGAACGCGCCCATCGAGAGGAGCGCGCCGAGTTTCCGGATGGGGGTTTTGGTGATTTCTTCTTTAAGGTAGTTTTTGAGCGTGTGGAAGAGGGATTCGCAGGTTTTAAGGAGGATGTTGCCGACGAATCCGTCGCAGACGACGACGTCGACTTGATTGTCGAAAACATGGAAACCTTCGATCGGGCCGCGGTAGTCGATGATCGATTTGACGCGTTTTAGGAGTACGTGGGTCTGGTGGGTGAGTTCGTTGCCTTTGCCTTCCTCGGTGCCGATGGTGAGGAGGCCGACGCGGGGTTTATCGATTCCGAGGGCGATGCGGCAATAGATGCTGCCGAGGATCGCGTTGTGGACGAGGTGTTCGGGGCGAGCTTCGGGATTCGCGCCGGCGTCGATGAGGATGAAGTGGCTTTTTTGGTTGGGGATAACGGAGGCGAGGGCGGGGCGGTCGACGCCTTCGAGGGTGCGGAGTTTGATGGTGCCGCCGGCCATGAGGCTGCCGGTGTTTCCGCAGCTGAGGACGACGTTGGCTTGGCTGGATTTGACCAGCTCGATGGCGCGGACCATCGAGGAATCTTTTTTCCGCTTGATCGCCTGGAGCGGTTTGTCGTCCATGGCGATGACTTCGGAGGCGTGAAAGATGGAAACGGCGCTGTTTTTCGCGAGGCGGGTGCGGTCGAGTTCCGGTTTGAGGATCGCTTCGTCGCCGACGAGGATGACGTTGTCGAGGCCGGGGACCTTTTGAAACGCCAATTCTACTGCCGCAACGACTTCCCCGGGGCCGAGATCGCCTCCCATCGCGTCCACGGCGATGGTAGATTTTGGTTTGCCTGAACCCATCTTTTAGAAAAAGAAAAACCGGACTCCGGGTGGGGAGGCCGGTTTTTCGGCGTCAGAAATAATTGATCAGGTTTCGACGTCGATGACCTGGCGGCCGCGGTACATCCCGTTGGCGGGATTGACGCGATGGGGGCGGAAGGTGGTGCCGTCCACCGGATCCTTGGCCAGTTCTGGTGCCTTGAATGCGTTGGCGGCCCGGCGCTTCGCGCTGCGTGCCTTGGATTGTTTGCGTTTCGGATTTGCCATGGTGTCTTTTCGGTATGGAAGAAAATTTCTTCCTGTTGCCTGTGAAAAGGGAAATTCGTTACCTCCTCTCCCGGTTGCCGTCAAGCGGAACGTGGGAAATTTAGAATTTTGAAGTTCGAATTTAGAATTGGGGAAGGGCGGCGGAAAGAAAAAAGGTTCGCATTTTCGGCGGGGCGCTCGGTAGCTTGGGTTCGTATGTCACCAGCATCCCCCGGGGAAACCAATCCCTCCACCGCGATGGGCGACCTCGTTGCTCTTACTGCCCAGGTGCGCGAAAAGCGGCATCTGACGATCGAGGAAGCTTCGCAGGCGGCTCACGCGCTCGCTTCGACGGAAGCCTTGGACGCCGAGAAGGCGGATTTTCTGATCGCTTTGGCGGAGAAAGGGGAATCGGCGGAGGAAGTCGCGGGTTTTGTAAGGATGTTTTTGTCGTTGGCGCGGGATCCGGGAGTGGGGGAATGGGCGTCGCGGGCGATCGATGTTTGCGGGACGGGCGGGGACAAGATCGGGAGTTTCAATATTTCGACGGCGGTGACGTTTGTTTTGGCGGCGGGCGGGGTGCCGGTTTTGAAGCATGGGAACCGGTCGATCACGTCGCGTTGCGGGAGCGCGGAGTTGCTGGCGGCGCTGGGAGTGCCGTTGGAGGCGGATGAAGCGCTGTTGCGGGCGTCGCTGGAGGAGTTGAATTTCGCGTTTTTCTTCGCGCCGAATTTTCATCCGGCGTTCAAGGCGATCATGCCGGTGCGGCGGGAATTGGCGCAGCAGGGGCGGCGGACGATTTTCAATATTTTGGGTCCATTGATCAATCCGGGGCGGCCGGCGTTTCAGTTGTTGGGCGTTTTTTCGGAGCAATGGATGCCGACGCTGGCGGCGACTTTGGACGCGACGGGATTGCGGAACGGATTTGTGGCGCATTGCCGGTTGGACGACGGGCGCGGGATGGACGAGCTTTCCTGCGCGGGGGAGAATTTGCTGGTGGGATTCGGCGAGAACCGGGGGCGGGAGCGGACGGTTTGTCCGGCGGATGTGGGATTGACGCCGGCGTCGGTCGCGGATTTGGCGGGCGGGGAGCTGGAGGAGAATTTGGAGATTTTTCGGGCGGTGGTTGATAACCGGGCTCCGGCGGGTTTGCGGGATACGATTTTGCTGAACGCGGGATTGGGTTTCGAGATTGCGGGGCAGGCGTCGGATCTTCGGGAGGGAATTGAGAAGGCGCGGGATTTGTTGGCGAGTGGCGAGGTGCGGAAACTGGTGGAACGGACGGCGGAATTTTACCGGGAATGACGCGGCGGTTTTTCGGCACCGATGGCGTGCGGGGCGTTTATGGCGGTCCGGCGATGAACGAGAAATTTGCGGGGCGGCTGGCGCGGGCGGCGGCGGATTTTGTTCATCGGAAAAGCGGTGGGCGGTTGCGCCGGGTGGTGTTGGGGCGGGATACGCGGGCTTCGGGGGAGTCGTTGGCGGCGACCATCGCGGCGACTCTGGTGGAAGCTGGGTTGGAGGTTTACGACGCCGGAATTGTTCCGACTCCGGCGGTGGCGAGGGGAGTGAAGCGGTTGGGCGCGCAACTCGGGATCGTGGTAACGGCGTCGCATAATCCGGCACCGGACAATGGGCTGAAGTTTTTTTCGGAGGGCGGCGGGAAGTTTTCGGACGCGGATGAGGAGGGTATCGAGGAGGCGCTGGAGACGGTTGCGAGCGGAGGCGATTTCGGGGATGGGGTGATGCGGCGGAGCGATATTTTGGAGGAATACGTTTCGGCGATGGGGGCGATGTTGCCGGCGGACAGCTTGAGCGGGTGGCGGATCGTGATAGATGGTGCGAATGGCGCGAGTGTGGCGACGACGCCGGCGGTTTTGCGGAGATTGGGGGCGGAGCTGGAAACGATCGGGGATCGTCCGAATGGGTTTAATATTAACGAAGGCGTCGGCAGTCTTTATCCGGAGAAAATGGCGGCGGCGGTGAAGCGGGATGGCGCACGGCTGGGATTGGCGCACGATGGCGACGGCGACCGGGCGATTCTTTGTGACGAGAACGGCGGTATTCTGGACGGCGACGATATGTTAGCGATTCTCGCCGTGCACTGGTTGGGGGAGAACCGGTTGAGAAACCGGACGGTGGTTGCGACGGTGCAGAGTAATTTGGGATTGGACGAGGCGATTGTGCGGGCAGGCGGGCGGGTGGTGCGGACGCCGATTGGCGACCGGTATGTGGTCGCGGCGATGCAGTGGGAGGATTGCCGGCTGGGAGGGGAAACGTCGGGGCATCTTGTTCTGTCGGATTATTCGCCGACCGGGGATGGTTTGGTGGCTGCGCTGAAGGTGATTGAAGTCATGCAGAAAACGGACGAGCCGTTGTCCGTTTTACGCCGGTGCTGGCGGCGGTTTCCGCAAGTGACGGCGGATCTGGCGGTGCGGGAGAAGATTCCGCTGGGGGAGCTGAAGCATTTGCCGAAAGCGATTTCCGAGGCGGAACGATTGTTGGGCGAGCGGGGCCGGGTGTTGGTCCGTTATTCGGGGACGGAGCCGAAACTACGTATTTTAGTGGAGGGCGACGATCCGGGGAAAATTGACGAAATTCTTCATAAATTGCGGGGAGCGGCCGTTGTGGAATTGGCTCCAGTCGGTGGTTGACCTGCAAGTTTCTAAATCATAACTTCTAAACTTTTACACTCCTTGTATGCCTGAGATTCTGATTTCCGACCTTGACTCTCGCCTCCAGAAGCAGGTGGAAAACGCCCGCTTCGCCATCGACCGGGGCAATTTGCAATACGCCATTGAGATTTGCTCTCATGTGCTCGTCCAGGAGCCGGGTTGCCTGCCGGTGCGGAAGCTGTTGCGCGCGGCGCAGATGAAGCTTTTCCGGTCGAAAAACAAGATGATGGCGAAAGCCATCGGCGGATTGAGCGGCGCGGCGACGTTGATGTCGGGTTCGTCGAAGGTGAAGAAGGAGCCGGCGAAGGCGTTGGAAGCTGCGGAAAAAGCTTTGAGCAAGGATCCGACGAATGTTGGCGCGCACAAACTGATCGCGCAGGCCGCGGCGGCGCTGGAGTTTCCGAATACGAAAGTTTTCGCCTGGGAGTGCATTCGCGATCACGCTCCGGAAAACATTCCGAATTTGCTGGCTTTGGGTCAGGCTTATATCGACGCGCAGCGCGGGGAGGAAGCGGTGGCGGTGGGCGAGCAGATTCTCAAGCTGAGTCCGGGTAACGGCGACGCGCAGGATTTATTGAAAACCGGCTCGGTTTCCCAGTCGTTGAGCAGGGGGAATTGGGAAGAGGAATCGGGAACGTATCGCGACAAGTTGAAGAACGCGGACGAGGCGGTCGCCTTGGAGCAGGCGGCGAAATTCGTCGCCGCCGAAGACGCGACGCAGCGGTTGGTGGACGAGGCGATCAAGATGGTGGAGAAGGAGCCGCAGAATTTGAACCATTACCGGACGATCGTGCAGGGCTATCAGCAGCTGAACGAGATTCCGAAGGCGATCGAATGGCTCGACAAGGCGCGGGAAACTCCGGCGGGACAGGCGGACGCGACTTTGGCGAAGCAGCAATCGGATTTGAAGATCCGTTTGGCGGAATCGCAGTTGGAGGCCGAGGAGGCGCAATTGGTCGAGAATCCGGAGGACGAGGCGCTGCAGATGCGGGTGGCGGAATTGCGGAAAGAACTGACGGCGGTGCGCGTCGGGGAAGCGCAGGCGATGGTCGACCGTTATCCAAACGATCCGAATTACCGTTTCGAATTGGGGAAACTGCTTTTCGAGGCGGGCGAAATCGACCGGGCAATTCAGCAGTTCCAGATTTCGCATCGGAATCCGAAGGTGCGGATTCCTTCGCTCACTTACTTGGGCGCCTGCTTCAAGGGCAAACGGCAATACGACTTGGCGGTGGAGCAATACCAGACCGCGAAGAGCGAAATTACCGGGATGAACGAGCAGAAGAAGGACATCATTTACCAGTTGGCGGAAGGCTACGAAATGATGGGCAAGCGCGAAGAGGCGATCGCGGAGTACAAGTTGATTTACGCGGCGGACATCGGGTATCGGGACGTAGCGGCGAAGATCGACGAGTATTACGCGAAAGGCTGAGCGGAATTTTAGATTTTAAATTTTAGATTTTAGATCTGAAGATTGGATTTCGGGTTTTGCGTTGAGGCGTGAGATCCGAAATCTTTTTTTTGTGCACGCGGTCATCGATTCTCATGTTCACGCTTATTCTCCGGAGGTTTGCGGAGATCCGATCGGTTGGGCGGCGCGGCACGAGGAGCTTCATTGGGCGGAGCTGGTTTCGGCGACGGAGAACCGTCCGAGTCTGCAAGGGTGGGCGGATGGGCGAAAACTGCTGGAGGATATGGATGCGGCGGGAGTTTCCGGCGCGGTGATGCTCGGCTGGTATTGGGAAAACCAGGAGAGTTGTTCGCAGCAGAATCAGTGGTACGCGTCGTGGGCGGCGGAGCACGCGGGGCGGTTGCGGTGGTTCGCGACGGTGCAGCCGGCGAGCGGAGAGCGGGCGCTGGATGAGATGCGGATCGCGGCGGCGAGGGGTGCTTGCGGGTTGGGGGAATTGTCGCCGGTGGGGCAGGGGTTTTCGGTGCGGGATAAGGCGTTCCGGAAAATCGTGGAGCTGGCGATCGAGCTGAATTGGCCGATCAATTTTCATGTAAACGAAGTTCTCGGGCGGCAGCGGGCCGGGCGACAGTTCGACCACATGGATGATTATCAGTGGTTGGCGGCGAATTTTCCGGAGTTGAAGATTATTTTGGCGCATTGGGGCGGGTTGGCTCCGTTTTTTGAATTGAACCGGGCGGTTCGGCGGGATTTTCGTAATGTATTTTACGATACGGCGGCGTCGCCGTTGCTTTACGATCCTCGGATTTATCGGGCGGTGGTGGATGTGGTGGGGGCGGAGAAGGTTTTGTTCGGGTCGGATTATCCGTTGTTGCTGTATCCGCGGGCGGAGCGGGTGCCGGGTTTTGGCCGGATTTTGCGGGAGCTTCGGGACGCGGGGCTGAGGGAATTGGAACTGCGGCAAATTATGCACGACAATATTTGCCGGATTCTCGGATAGCGGGCGGATTCAGGTTTTGGGCGGAAATCGGGAAAAGCATTGAACTGCCGGGTAAAATTTCGATGCTTGTCCGGCATGAAACCTCAGAACCCGACCGAGCCGCCGCCGGCTTCTTCCCTTGAGAAACCTCAACACGTGCTCCTTCGGGAGGCGGACGAAGCGGGAGGAGTAAAGAAGCTCAAGGCGTACGTCGCTCTTTCGGGGCCCGGCTATCTGCAAAGCGCGATTACTTTGGGCGGCGGATCTTTGGCCGGGAGTTTGTATTTGGGGGTTTTGGCGGGAAA
>CAZJCL010000146.1:0-1561 GCA_964544025.1 uncultured Opitutales bacterium
GCTTGCTTGACATGCAAGAGGTCGGCGGTTCGAATCCGCCATCTCCCACCATCCCCGAACCATCGCCCCGCAGCGCCAGATCGACAGCGCCTTTTTCAAATCTCCCGAACATTCGCGTGCTTCCCCGTTCAAGGGCCATCGAACAAATATGCCTTTCCTTTCGCAGGGTTAACTAAACAACATGATTTATCGCGAAGTTCAGTCCGGCGATCCGGGAACAGCCAAACCATCGACCGCGTTTTTAGTCGTACTAAACGGACTGCTTTGCTTTGGAACTTTAGCTATAGGAAGCAACATGTTGGGCGTTATCTTCGCCATTCCCGCGACGTTGCTTTTCATGGCAATTTCAGGCATTTTGCAGTTACTATTCCGCCGATCCATCGAAAGAAAACGTATCTTAAAGCCATTCCCGAGAATTTTGATCTACACATCGCCGTGGTGGATACTGGCGCTCCTGCCCTTCCTCGGCATCCATCCTCCGCAATCGCCAAACAAGAAAAACCCGGCGACATCCCCGAGCGGTAACTATATCGCCCGGATCAAAGCACCTCCCGAAGGATGGACAATCCGGATAAAGAATGTAAACAGCGGTAAACCTTGGACCGAAACGACGGATTTCGTTCCGCATTTAAACATTTATTGGCATTGGGACGCTGAAGACAGGTTTTGGATATACAATTCAGACGACGGAGTAGTCCACTGCATGCGCATTCAGCCGAACACCAACAATTGGATTATGGAAGAATGGGGATCCGGAAGAACAAAGAGAGAAGGTATTTCGGAATTAATGGAGCCACCCGAGGATTTATATCCACCTTACGCAAGATAAGCGCAACCGGGGAATGCTCCTCCAAAATCCGCGTATGCGGGCTCTCGCCCCCGATAAGGGAGGGTTCGGCAAACTTGACGACCGAACACGGGCCAAGTAGCTTCCCAACATGAATGACGCCGACCCATTTTCGGTAAATCAGCAGGGAGCAAAGCCTTCCGAAACGGAACGCCGCGATCCTTCGGCCTTCATCGTCCGTCTGGGCCAAGAATCGGAAGGCCAAAAAGAGGAACCGCCGGCTGATCGGATGCGATGAGATCCGGCAAGCAAAACAACGCCCTCTCTCTCCTCCGCCCAACGCAAGATGCCTGAATTTCTCTCAATGGGTGCCCGTTCCTGGATGTGGATCGGAGTCCTTCTCTATACCGGCGGCTTCTTCTTCGGCCTCGCTCACGTTTCGCGCGCCCGGAAGCACTCCCGCGCCGCTCTTTTCGGAATCATCCTCGCCGGTTTTCTCGCCCAAACCACCGGTCTCTACTTGCGCGGCCTCGTCTCCGGAAGTTGTCCCCTCGGAAACCGCTTCGAGATCGTCCAATTTATCGTCTGGTCGCTAATCCTCCTCTACATGGCGGTCGGCCCGGTGTTCCGCATGAGCCTTCTCGGTTTCTTCTCGGCCGGACTCGCCTCGCTTCTCGGAATTCTCTCGCTCTCCATGCCGGATTGGGACGGTCCGCGAAATCCGCACATTTTCGGCGGCAACGTCTGGATCGAACTGCACGCCGCGCTCGCGAT
>CAZJCL010000146.1:1661-6891 GCA_964544025.1 uncultured Opitutales bacterium
TGGCCAAAACTCGCCGTCACCCTCGCCATTTGGATCGCCTACCTGCTCGTGGTTTTTCTCCGGATGCGAAAAAGCGTGATCGCGCACACTCTCGCCTGGACCTGCATTTTGCTTTTCATCGTTGCCCTCGCCTCTGTCTGGCCGGTCGCCTCCAACGGAGAGATCGTCATGCCTTCCACCGATGCCATTTCCGGGTAACGACATGCAGCGAAGCGGCACTTCCCTGATAAGTCTCGGCGCAAGCCACCACACCGCCCCCATCGAGGTGCGCGAACAGTTTTCCATCGCCCCGGAAAATCTGGTCCGCTTCTACGAGCACCTGAAATCGGTCCCTTCGATCCGCGAAACCGCCATTCTCAGCACCTGCAACCGCACCGAAATCTACGCGGTAGCCGACGACTCCCAAGCCGCCCAAGCCGTCGCCGAATCCCTCTGCTCCCTCCAATCTCTCCCGCCCGACATCCTCCTCCGCCACGGTTTCGACCTGCGCGACCGCGACGCCGTGCAACACCTCTTCCACGTCGCTTCCGGTCTCGACTCCCTCGTCGTCGGCGAAACCGAAATCCTCGGCCAGGTGAAATCCGCCTACGAAACCGCCAACCGACACCACTCCCTCGGCCCCGTCCTCAACCGCCTTTTCCAAAAAAGTTTCCAAGCCGCGAAATGGATCCGCACCCACACCTCCATCGGCCGCGGCCAAGTCAGCGTCGGAACCGTCGCCGTCGATCTTGCCCTGAAAATCTTCGGTAACCTCGAAGACTGCCGCATCCTCGTTGTCGGCGCGGGCGAAATCAGCGAACGCACCATCACCGCGTTGAAAAGCCGCGGTGCCCAACTGCTCACCGTCTGCAACCGCACCGACCAAAAAGCGATGGATCTCGCGAAACTCTACGGCGGCAGCGCGCTCCCATATGAGCAGTTTCATTCCTCCGTTTCCCAATTCGACATCATCATCTGCTCCACCTCCTCCCCCACGCCGATCCTCACTCGCGAAACGACGGCCGACACCATGAAAAAGCGTTCCTACAACCCGCTTTTCCTCATCGATCTCGCCCTTCCCCGCGACGTCGATCCGAGCCTCGCCGATATCGAAAACATCTACCTCTACAACATCGACGATCTCTCCCAAATCGCGGAGGAAAATCTCGCCCTCCGCCGCGCCGAAATGGACCGCTGCCGCGAAATCCTCGCCCGCCGCGCCGACGATTTCTGGAAAAACGTCGCCGCCCGCTGAATCCGCTCCGCCGAAACTCCCGCCCGAAAATCAGCCGCCCCAAATCCGGAGCATCGCCGCGAACAACCCGTCCACCTTCGCCTGATTCGCCGCCACCATCGCCCGAAACCGCTCGCCCGAAATCGGCACCCCGCAAATCCCGTTCGCGTAGTTATCGACCATGCAAATCGAGTTGTAACGCAGTCCCGCTTCCCGACACAAATCCGCCTCGCTCGCCGAAGTCATCCCGACCACGTCTCCCCAATTCCGGATAATCCGGACCTCCGCCGGCGTCTCGAACCGCGGCCCCGCCATCTGCACATACACCTTCCCCGTCGTGATTTCCAACCCGCAATCCGCCGCGATTTCCTCGATCAAATTGTTCGCGATAAACGGTGCATCGTATTTCGCGACCTCGTCAAAGAAAGTCGCCGGGCGAAAACTCACGAAGTCGCTGCACGAAACCCACGTTCCCGGCGTCAACGATTCCCGCAGCGACCCCACCGAATTCACCGAAACCACATCCGTAAAACCGAGATCCGCGATCGCTTGGATATTCGCCCGGTGATCGATCGCGTGCGGCGGCGTCAACCCGCTCCGCCCATGCCGGTTGATCACCGCGAAATCCCCCTTCTCCCGGCAAAGAACGGAACCATAAATCGTCGAAACTTCGCGCTCCCGCCAATCCGCGAAAATCGCCGATTTCAGGATGCTCGTTCCGCTCAGAAACGCGATTCTCACCGCGCGTCTCCCCCCACCCACGCCGCCGCCAGCAACTCCTTCAACCGCTCCGGATCCACCGCGCTCGTCTTCGCCACAAACCCCTGTTTATGCGCGAAATGAACCTCCGGCTCCTCCGAAATCCGCGTAAAATCCAGCCGCCGGTCATCCTCGTAACGCGATAACCCAAAACCATCGCCCCGCCGGTCCGGATACACCATCCCCACGATCCGTTTTTCCCAACCTCGACTCTCCACAAACCGCCCCAGCCCCCACGATGGTTCCGCCGGCAACGGCTCCGTCCGCGGCATAAACAGCGTCTCAAACGTCCCCCCTTCCACCGCGATTTCCCAAACTTCCGCGTGTTTCCCGACAAAATCCAGCCGCTCCCGCAACGACTTCACATACCCGATCAAATCCTCGCCGATCATCCGCATCACTTCCCACAACGGATCTCCCCGCTCCAATTTCTCCGCCAGCGAAAACCGCCGCAACAACGTCACATCGATCGGCGAACTCAGCTTGTGCATCGCATCCCGTTCCACCCCCATCCATTTCGCCGTCGCCACCGGCCCCCGGCAATCGAACCATTCCGCCGGCTCCAGCCAATCGCAAAACTTCAGCGCGTCCTCGTAAATCCCGATGTCCTGCAACACCAGCGAAAGCGAACACGTCGGCGGATGCTCCCGCGGAAATTGATGATGATCGAAATTCCGCCGCGCCGGATCGTGCTCGTGCCCAACATCCACCACCGCAATCGACGGATCCGCCAGTTCCTCCGCGTCCGGCTCCTTCCGGAAAATCGGTGCCGGCCCCACCGCCAGCAAAATGGAACACGCCAGAAATTCGTCCTTATGCGCACCGCCCGGATGCGTCACGATCTTTTTAATCGACATAAAGAGTGTTATCGCCCCAACCGCATCCCGGCGCAAAACCCATTTCAAACAATAACACCCCAGCCTCTCCATCCGAAAATCCGTTCCCAAAAACGCTTGAAACTTTCCCGCCTCCTCCAACCTTAGGAGGCGATGGCTTCTCTCGACCAGGATTTCGTCCACCTGCACGTTCACACCGACTACAGTCTTCTCGACGGAGCCTGCCGGATCGACCGCCTCATGAAGCGCGCCTCCGGCCTCGGAATGAAATCCCTCGCCCTCACCGATCACGGCAACATGTTCGGCGCCATCGAGTTCTACAACTCCGCCAAAAAGAACAACATCAAACCCCTCATCGGCTGCGAGATCTACCTCACCGAAAATTCCCGCCTCGAGAAAAAAGGCCGCGCCGAGGACGGCAAAAGCTACTACCACATGGGCCTCCTCGCCCGAAACCTCACCGGCTACCAAAATCTCCTCAAACTCGTCTCCGACGCCCACCTCCGCGGTTTTTACTACAAACCCCGCGCCGACTGGGAAACCCTCGCCCAATATTCCGACGGCCTCATCGCCTTCAGCGGCTGTCTCGCGGCCGTCGTCCCCCAACACCTTCTCCACGACCGCTTCGACGAAGCCCGCAAATCCGCCGCCCGCTTCATCGAGATCTACGGCCGCGAAAATTTCATCGTCGAAATCCAGGACCACGGACTTCCCGAACAACGCAAAATCATCCCCGGCCTCCTCAAAATCGCCGAAGAATTCCAGCTCACCGTCATCGCCTCCAACGACGTCCACTACGTCAACGCCGAAGACGCCGGCCCCCACGACGCCCTTCTCTGCATCCAAACCGGCTCCAAACTCGCCGACGAAAAGCGGATGCGTTTCGACACCAAAGAGTTCTACCTCAAATCCCGCGCCGAAATGGAACAGGTTTTCGGCGAACGCCCCGAATGGATCATCAACACCCAACAGGTCGCCGAAATGTGCGACATGGACATCCCGTTCCCCAAAGGCTCCGAGCGCTACCCGCGCTACCCGCTTCCCCCCGAAATAAATCTCACCCGCGAGGAATACCTCCACCAGCTTTGCGTCGAAGGTCTGAAAACCCGCTATGGCGTCGACCACGCCGAGATCGCCGCCCGCCCGCATGTCGCCGAAAAGCTCGATAAACTGAAGGTTTCCGGCACCGAAAAACCGCAGCCGCCCGATTACAACAACCTCACCCGCGACGAAGAACTCGTTGTCCGCATGGGCTACGAACTCGCGATCATCCAGGTCACCGGCTTCCCCGATTACTTCCTCGTCGTCTGGGACTTCATCAAATGGTCGCGCACCAAAGACATCCCCGTCGGCCCCGGCCGCGGTTCAGGAGCCGGTTGCCTCGTCGCCTACCTGCTCGGCATCACCAACCTCTGCCCGATCCGCTTCAAACTCCTTTTCGAACGTTTCCTCAATCCGGAACGCGTTTCCCCGCCCGATTTCGATATCGATTTCTGCATGCGCCGCCGCGTTGAGGTCATCGATTACGTCCGCCAAAAATACGGCAACGATTGCGTCGCCAACATCATCACCTACGGCACGCTCGGCGCGAAAATGGTCATCCGCGACGTTTCCCGCGTCCACGATCTCCCCTACGCCGAAGCCGATCGTTTGGCGAAAATGATCCCCGACGAGATCAACATTTCCCTCGAAGACGCCATCGCGAAATCCGGCGAACTCCAGGTCGAAATCCGCAACAATCCCCTCGCCCGCAAAATCATCGAAGCCGGCCGCGTCATCGAAGGTCTCGTCCGCAACACCGGAAAACACGCCGCCGGCATCATCATCACCGATCAGCCGCTCGACGATTTCGTTCCGCTCACGATGCAGGAAAACGACGTCACCGTGCAGTTCGACATGGGCGCGATCACCAAGCTCGGCCTGCTCAAAATGGATTTCCTCGGGCTCAAAACGCTGACCGTTATCAGCGACGCCCTCGACAACGTCCACCGGACCGCCGCCCCCGATTTCGACATCGAAGCGATTCCCTTCGACGATCCCGCCACCTACGCCCTCCTCAATTCCGGCCGCACCGTCGGCGTTTTCCAATTGGAATCCCCCGGCATGCAAAGCGCCTGCCGCCAGGTCGGCGTCTCCAACATCGACGACATCAACGCCGTCCTCGCCCTCTACCGCCCCGGCCCGATGGCGTTCATCCCCGACTACGCCCGCGGCAAAAAAGATCCGCGCAGCGTCCAATACCCGCACAAACTCCTCGAACCCGTTCTCGAAGAAACCCACGGCATCATCGTCTATCAGGAACAGGTGATGGAGTGCGCCAAAGTCATCGCCGGCTACACCCTCGGCGGCGCGGATATGCTCCGCCGCGCCATGGGCAAAAAAGACGCCGAAGCGATGGCCAAGGAGCGCATCAAATTCGTCG
>CAZJCL010000147.1:0-6879 GCA_964544025.1 uncultured Opitutales bacterium
TGCCGAGTGCCGAATCGACATCCAGCACGACCGGATCGACGTTGATGCCGTCTTTTCCCCCGCCTTCACGGATAAAGTGCGTGGCGATTTTGTGACCGAAACCGCGGGATCCGAAGTGAACGCCGACCCAGATGCGCTCCCGTTCATCGTGAAAAATATCGACGTAGTGATTCCCGCTTCCGACGGTGCCGAGCTGGGCCTCCGCCATCTGTTTGAGTCCGGCCGCCACCGGGATCTCCCATTCGGGAGCCTCAAAAAGCGCGTGCTCCACCCGCTCGTCGTTCTTCCGTCCGATGCCGAAAGATATCGTGCGGAACAGCTCATCCATGAGGGCCGGAAGATCCCCTTCGACATCGGCCAAAGTGGCATCGGTGAGGACGGCCTTGTTGCCGCAGGCGATGTCGAACCCGACGCCCGACGGGGAGACCTGTTGCCGGTAGGCAATGACGCCGCCAACCGGCACCGCATAGCCGAGATGGTGATCCGCCATCAGCGCCGCCCTGTCCGCCGTTCGCAGACAGTTCTTCATCTGGTCCACCGCGTTTTGCAGCGGTTCGCCCCAGACGGGGATGCCGTCGATTATCGTGTAGTTCATCGAAAGTGGAGTTTGATCGCCTTCCTCACGCCGTCGGTTTTCGGGAAGTAGCAACTCCCGGGTTTGTGTAATTTAAACCGGTTACGCGGTGCCACAGTGCGAACGAAACTGTAACCCGCAAATCTGAAAACACTAATCCCGCTGCAAAGCCGCACGAATCTCCTCCAACCGCGGCGGGGTCCTTTCGCCCGGAATCTGGACAAAGCGTCGAAAATAGGTTTCTTTTCAGCCTCTCCATGGGCGCATCCAAAGCACAAAAGACGAAAGACTTGCCCACCGCGGCCCTTCCAAAACCGCCGGCACCGTTCATCCGCGAAACGACTCGCAAAATCTTCGTCACCGGCGTCACCCAACCCGCCCTGCCAGCCGTGGCGGCGGAATTCCTCCGCGCCCGCCCCCGGATTCCCTCCATCGTCGTCTGCCCCGACCGCCGCTCCGCCGACCAAACCGTCGAGGATCTCGCCTTCTTCTCCGCCCTCCTCGCCCCGTCCGCTCCGCTCGAAATCGTTTTCCTCCCCGAACAAGGTCTCGCCGACGACACCGGCGGAAACGACTTCGAAATCGAGATCGACCGCCTCAGCGTCCTCAGCCGCCTCCAGCATTACCAACAGGAAACAGCCCGCGAAACCACCCTCGTCATCGTCACGACTCCGCTCGCCCTCCTCCAAGAGGCCCCCGACGCCGACGATCTGCGCCGCCGCGAAATCGTCCTCAAACCCGGCCAAACTCACCGCTTCAACGATCTCCTCGAAACCATCCGCTCCTTCAACTACGATTCCGAAATCGTCTGCGAAGCTCCCGGCGAATACGCGGTTCGCGGCGGCATCATCGACATTTATCCCGTCACCGCCAACGCCCCGTGCCGCCTCGATTTCTTCGGCGACGAAATCGAGGAAATCCGCCTCTTCGATCCCGCCACCCAGCGTTCCGGCGAAAAACTCGACCAGCTCGTCATCACTGCTTCCCCCACCGCCGGCATCCGCCGCGCCCCCGAAGGCATCGCCGGACATCTCGGCCCCCAAATCAACTGGCTCCTTTTCGAACCGGAAAAACTCCAGGAACAGGTCGCGCTCTTCTGGAAACAAAACGAGGACGCCTCCCTCGTCCATTCCCTCGAAGGCCTCCAACGCGTTCGCGAAAAATCCGACGACACCTGGCTCGGCCTCGCCGATCTCGATCTCGAAACCTCCCTTTTCGGCCCCGATTCCGTCCGCATCGCCTACGCCTCCGAACCGCTTTCCGAATACCGCAGTTTCCCCGAAATCGACCAAATCGGCGAAGACCGTCTCTTCACCGAACAACAAGCCCGCGCCGGTTTCTTCCGCCAACTTCTCCGCTGGCAAAAAGAGAATTACCAAATCTGCCTCGTCACCAACAACGACGGCGAAGAAGACCGCCTCCGCGAAATTCTTTCCGAAGAAAAAGGTCTCGAAAATTTCCACCCCATCTTCCTCCGCGGCCACCTCCACGAAGGTTTCCGCCTCCTTTTCACCGACGGCGCCGCCCAAATTTCCTGGCCCAACGCCGCCCACCGCGCCGGAATCGTCGTCGCTTCCGACAGCGAAATCTTCGGCCGCTACCGCCAACGCCGCGCCACCCGCCGCCCCCGCGCCACCGTCAGCAAAACCCAGGTCGATCAACTCCTCGATTTTTCCGAACTCGCCGAGGGCGATCACCTCGTTCACCTCCAGCACGGCGTCTGCATTTTCCGCGGAATCGGCAAAATCGAGTCCCGCGGCCAGATCCGCGAAATGATCTCCATCGAGTTCGCCGACGACGTCCTCCTCCACGTTCCGCTCCACGAAAGCCACCTCCTCAGCCGCTACGTCGGCCTCACCAAAGCCCGCCCCACCCTCGGCCGCATCGGCTCCAAAAACTGGGAAAAAACCCGCCGCGCCGCCGAACGCGGCATCCTCGACATGGCCGCCGAACTCCTCGCCCTCCAGGCCCGCCGCGAGGCCAAAGAGGGTTTCGCCTTCCCGCCCGACAACCAGTGGCAACGCGAATTCGAAAACGCCTTCCTCTTCGACGAAACTCCCGACCAGCTCCGCGTCATCGAGGAAACGAAACAGGACATGGAACAATCCCAGCCGATGGACCGCCTCCTCTGCGGCGACGTCGGTTTCGGCAAGACCGAGGTCGCCATCCGCGCCGTTTTCAAAGCCGTCATGGGCGGAAAACAAGCCGCCATTCTCGTCCCGACCACCGTTCTCGCCCAACAGCATTTCCGCACGTTCCGCGAGCGAATGGCCGATTATCCGGTCGTTGTCGAAATGCTCAGCCGCTTCCGCACGCCATCCCAAAAAGCGACGATTTTGAAAGGTCTCAAAACCGGCCAAATCGACGTCGTCGTCGGCACCCACAGCATCCTTTCGCAAAAAGTCGATTTCGCCGATCTCGGCCTGGTCGTCGTCGACGAGGAACACCGTTTCGGCGTCCGCCAAAAAGAACAGCTCAAACGGATGCGCGAAACCGTCGACATCCTCTCCATGAGCGCCACGCCGATTCCCCGCACCCTCTACATGGCCCTCACCGGCGCCCGCGATTTAAGCGTCATCGAAACCGCCCCCACCAATCGCCTCCCCGTAAAAACCATCGTCAAAAACTACGACGACAAACTCGTCACCGACGCCATCCGCTACGAAATCCGCCGCGGCGGCCAAGTCTTTTATCTCCACAACCGCGTCGGCTCCATCGAAGCCGTCGCCAGCCGCCTCCAGGAACTCGTTCCCGAAGCCCGCATCACCGTCGGCCACGGCCAAATGGGCGAAAACCAGCTCGAACGCATCATGACCGAGTTCGTCGACGGCCGTTACGACGTCCTCGTCTGCACCACCATCATCGAATCCGGCATCGATATCCCCAACTGCAACACCATCATCATCGAAGCCGCCGACCGTTTCGGCCTCGCCCAACTCTACCAAATCCGCGGCCGCGTCGGCCGTTTCACCCACCAGGCCTACGCCTACCTGCTGCTCCAGCGCCACGGCCGCGTCCTCGATCTCGCCCGCAAACGTCTCGCGACCCTCCGCCAAAACACCCAACTCGGTGCCGGTTTCCGCATCGCCATGCGCGACCTCGAACTCCGCGGAGCCGGAAATCTCCTCGGCGCCGCCCAAAGCGGACACATCGCCGGCGTCGGTTTCGAACTCTATTGCCAACTCCTCCGCCAAAGCATCGGACGTCTCAAAGGCGAAGAACAATCCGTCGCCATCCGCGCCAACCTCAAACTCGATTTCGTCTTCTTCGGCGAAGGCGAAAGCGAAGACCGCGACAGCACCCGCTACGAAGACGGCTACACCGTTCTCAAACGCCAGGAACTCGACAAAACCGCCTGCCCGCCGATCCAGGCCCGCATCCCCGCCGATTTCATCCAGGAAACCCGCCTCCGCATCGATTTCTACCGCCAACTCGCGATGGCCGAAAACGAACCGCAAATCGACGAAATCGAAGCCGCGCTCCAAGATCGTTTCGGCCCGCTCCCCGAAGCGACCGTCGCCCTCCTCCTCGCCACCCGGATCCGCTGCGTCGCCGAACAAAAGAAAATCCTCTCCGTCGAAACCGAAGGCAACCTCCTCAAATGCCTCCGCGCCTCCGGCCAATCCGACGATTTCATCAAAATCGGCAACCGGTTTCCCCGCTTGACCCGGAACAAGCCGCTTTTACGCTTGGCCGAGATCAAAACTTTCCTGCAGCGCACCTGATCATTTATGGCAAAATTTTCCCGCATTCTCGTTTCGACCACCGCCCTTCTGTTGGCCACCGCCCCCGCCTGGTCGCAAAACGCCGCGCCGGAATCCGCGCAACCGGCCTCGCCCATGGTCACCAACGGCATCGCCGCCGTCGTCGAAGACCGCGTGATCACCGTCGACGAAGTCCGCCGCGAAATCGCCCTCCTCATCCCGCAACTCCAGCGCGATTCCGCCAACGAAGCCGAATTCCAGCAGAAACTCCGCGCCCTCCAGGACGAAGTCGTCCAAAGCCTCGTCGACCGCGTCCTGGTCGTGAAGCATTTCCAAAAAGACGGTTTTCAAGTCCCCCGCAGCTACGTCGATAGCGAATTGGAAAAACTGATCCGGCAGGATTTCGGCGGCGACCGGAATCGCTTCCTCCAATTCCTCCAAACCCAAGGCCAATCGGTCCGCGATTTCCGCCGCGACCTCGAAGAACGCATCATCGTGCAATACATGCGCGGACAAATGCGCAAATCCGAATCCATCGTCAGCCCCCAAAAAATGGAGGAATTCTACGAGGAGAAAAAACACACCTTTTACCAGGACGAAGCCGTTCACCTCCGCATCATCCAGCTCGCTTCCCTCACCAACGAAAGCGAAGACGTCCTTCTCCAAACCGCCGAAAAAATCGCCAGCGAACTCAAAGCCGGCGAAACCTTCGCCGATCTCGCCTCCAAATACAGCCAAGACCGCCGCCGCCGCGACGGCGGCAGCTGGGGCTGGGTAAAAGTAACCGAACTCCGCGAAGACTGGCGCGAAGTCATCGCCTCGCTCGAAAAAGGCCAAATGTCCGAACCGATCCGCACCGCCGACGGCATTTTCCTCCTCTACGTCGAAGAAAAGCGCGAAGCCGGCATCCAGCCCATCCAGGAAGTCCGCGACCAAATCGAAGAAATCCTCATCAGCCAAATGGCCCGCGAATCCCAAGAACGCTGGCTAGAACGCCTCCGCCGCAACGCCTACGTCCGCTATTACCTGTAGTTGGTTATCAGTTAATAGTCATTAGTTATCAGTAAAGCCCCGCAGCATCACCGCGCCGATGCCCCCCCTAATAACCAATAACCGATAACTAATAACCACCCCCCCTCCAGAGCCCAAGCCAATCTAAAATCTAAAATGTAAAATCTAAAATTACCTAAACCCTTCCTCCCCCGCCTGGTGCATCCGCGGCCCCTTCACCGTAATCTTCTCCGCCGCCTGATCCGCCGGCACCTGCGGACACGAATCCACCCAACGCCCCTGCGGCACCGCCCAACGAACCGCGTTCCGCAAAACCCGCTGCACATTCCGATCATAAAAAATCGGATACATCTCGTGCCCCGGACTGAAATAAAAAATTTTCCCGTTCCCCCGCCGCCAACAATTCCCGCTCCGGAAAACCTCGCCCCCCTCGTACCACGAAATAAAAACCTGCTCCTCCGGCGGCGGAATCGCGAACGGCTCCCCATACATCTCCGATTGCTCGATCTCGAAATACCGGTCGATCCCCGCCGCGATCGGATGCCCCGGATTGCACACCCACACCCGCTCCTTCTCCCCCGCCTCCCGCCAAGTCAACGAACACGTCGTCCCCAGCAAACGCTTGAAAATCTTCGAATAATGCCCCGAATGCAGCACGATTAAGCCCATCCCCTCCAGCACCCGCGCCTGCACCCGGTCCACCACCTCATCCGAAACCTTCCCGTGCGCCTTGTGTCCCCACCACGTCAATACATCCGTCTCCGCCAGCCGCTCCTTCGTCAACCCATGCTCCGCCTCCTGCAACGTCGCCGTCGAAACCTCCAAATCCTCGCCCCCCTCCCGCAAAGCCCCCGCGATCGTCTCATGCATCCCCTCCGGATAAATCCCCCGCACCACCTCGCTCTCCTGCTCATGCACATTCTCCCCCCAAACCACGACGCGTATTTTACCCATACCCCTCATCGAATCCAAAACCCCCAACGAGTCAAAAACCAACCGCCCCCCTCTCCCACCTTCCCACCTTCCCACTTTCCCACCTCCCCTCCCCCTGACTTTTTCCTCGCCCCGCCCCTCAATCTCCGCCAAAAACGTATCCATGTCCCAAACCACCCCCTACGCTCCGCCCCGCCTCCGCGATCTCTCCGTCAACGAACGCCCCCAGGAACGCCTCGAACGCCTCGGCCCCTCCGCCCTCAGCGACACCGAACTCCTCGCCATGCTCCTCCGCAGCGGCAGCCGCGATCTCGATGTCATGGCCCTCGCCACCAAAATCATCACCGAAGGCGGCTCCCTCGCCGGACTCGTCGGCTGGTCCGACCTCGATTTCCGCAAACAGAAAGGGATCGGCAAAGTCAAATCCCTCCAGCTCATCACCGTCATGGAGATCGCCAAACGCATTCTCCACCAGCAAATCGGCGCCAGCCCGCTCCTCGATTCCCCCGAAGCCATCTTCGCCTACTTCCGCCCCATCGCCGCCGGACTCGACGTCGAGAAATTCTGGGTGATCTGCCTCAACCGCAAAAACGTCCTCATGAAACGCGTCGAAGTCACCTCCGGCACCGCCAGCGCCAGCCTCGTCCACCCCCGCGA
>CAZJCL010000148.1:0-6866 GCA_964544025.1 uncultured Opitutales bacterium
CCCTACCCTCCCGCCTTAAACTCCGCCCGAGAAAGCATCTTCAACTGATACGCCGTAAATCCGATCAACAACGCCCCCATAATCCACGCCATCGCCGTCCCCACCCCGAAATTCAAATCCATGAAAGTCCGGAAAAAAATCTCCAGCGACAAAATCGTCGTCGCGTTCCCCGGACCGCCCCCCGTCATCACCAAAATATACTCCTCGCCCCCCTTGAACGCCGCGATCACCGCCGCCACAAACTGAATCACGATCAAATACTTCAACCGCGGCAGCACGATATAAAAAACCTTATGCCAACTCGACGCCCCGTCGATATCCGCCGCCTCGTAAAGCTCCTCCGGCACCCCCTTCAACGCCGCCAGATAAATAATACACCCCGGGCCCGACGCCGCCCACACCATCGGAATCACCACGCAAAGCATCGCCAACTCCGGCTCCAAAATCCACCGCGACGGCTCCACCTCGAATTCCCCCCACAAATTCCCCGCCACCCCCGCCGCTCCCGCCAAACCATCCGCCGCGAACGCCGTCCAAAACGGCCACAAACTCAACGCCACCAACGCCCCCGCCACCGCCCAAAGTCCCGCCTTCATCCCCCGCCCCAGTTCCCCCAGCCGCACCGGCAACGCCACCAGCGTCCCCACCAACGCCAGCCAAAACCCCAGCAACACCCACTTCACCAGCGTCGCGCTCACCGGATCCAGTCCGTTCACGCTCATCAGCAACTTGTTCAAAACCCCCGTCGGCGACGGATCGTACAGCTGCTTCCACAAAAACATCACCACGATCCCGCTCAAAATCGACGGCAAATAAAACACCGTCCGATACACATACTTCGCCACCGTCGTCGGAACCTCCGCCAGCAAAATCGCCAGCAAAATCGGCGGCCAAAACCCCAGCCCGATCGCCAGCGCCACAAAATAAAACGACCTCCCCAACGCCGACCAAAACCGCTCGTCGAAAAGCAGATTCGCGAAATTGTCCACCCCCACGAAAACGCTCTCCAGCACGATCCGGTAATCCATGAACGCGATGCTCAAACCGCCCGCCAGCAACGGCAAGTATTGCCACATCAACACCAGCGCCAACCCCGGCGCCACCAGCAAAAACCCCCACAAACTCCGCCTCCAATTCCGCCGCCAATTCGTCGCCGGAGCCGCCTTCGTGAAATACCGCCAAATATGCCCCAGCCCCACCGCGAAAACCGCCGCCATCCCCGCCAGCGCGATTCCCGCCACCACCCGCCGCTTCCGCATCTCCTCCGGCGGAATCTGCCCAAACACCTTCAAATCCACCTCCGCCGCCGTTTCCCGCAAATGCGCCTGCACCAGATCCACCGCCCGCTCCCCCGGCATCGCCCCCAACGGCTCCTCCAACGCCCGCTCGATCGGCTCGCTCAACCACCGGTAAATATGCTGCGTATTCCGCCCAAACGGCTCCGGCACCCCATTCTCCATCGACGTCTCGAACGCCTCCCGCCACCCCGGCGGCACCCTCCGCAACAACCGGTGATACCCGAACTTCTCCAGCAAATCCGGATTCACAAACTGCCCATACCCGCTCTCCACGAAAACCTCCGTCCGCAACCGCTGCGCCGCCTCCCCCGTCGTGTACCAGATATACTTCATCACCGCCAGCTTCTCCTCCGGCGTCGATCCGCTGTAAACCCCCAGCATCCGCGCGTTCAACTCCCCCGCCCGCTCCCCCCGCGGCGAAAGCGGCATCGGCGCGATCCCCACCAATTGCGGATTGATCGTCGCCAACATCTCCTCATCCAGATAATTGAAATAAATCCCCACCTTCCCCCGCTCCCACTCCAGCAACCTGTTCCCCGTCGTCAGACCCGCCGCCCCCCGGATCGTCCGCCCTGCGCGCTCGAACGGCTCATGCACCATCCGCCACACAAAATGCACCGCCTCCGCCGCCTCCCGCGAATCGAACGCCGCCCGCCATTCCCCGCTCTCATCCTGCTCGATCGCCCGCGCCCCGTTCGAAATCAGAAAATTGTAAACCGAATACGAAAGCGCGATCCCCGCCCCGAAAAGCATCCCATACTGCTGCCGCTCCGGAATCCGCAACCGCTGCGCGTAAGCCAGCAACTCCTCCCAATCCCGCGGCGGACGCTCCGGATCCAACCCCGCCTCGAAAAACAAATCCTTCCGGTAAAACATCGCCGCCACCAAATTCGAAGTCGGCAACGCCCACACATGCTTCTCCCGCGACCGCCCGCTCTCGTCCTCCCGGAAAACCACCCGCCACGTCACCTCCGGCACCCGCGCCCGCAACTCCGCCAACGCCGCCGCCACCTCCGCCTCCGTCGGCTCCTCCAGCCAATCCCCCCGCTCATCCGCCTCCCGCACCCGCGGATTCCCGCTCAACAACCGCGCCAGCAAAACCTCCAGCGGCTCCAAAAACCCCTGCCCGATATACGTCGACGACATCCGGAAATTCACATAAATCGCGTGCGGCGGAATTCCCGCCGAAATCGCCATCAACGGCCCCGCGTCCAACACATCCGTCCCCCCCACCAACGGCATCGAAAAGGTCTCCACCTCGATCTCCGGATGCTCCGCCATAAACGACTTCAACACCTCCCGCGCCGCCACCGCCGCGATATCCATCGCCGTCGGCAACGGCAACCCCTGCACCCGAATCCGCACCGCCTCCTCCTTCTCGTCCCCCTCCTCCTCCGCAAATCCGTTCCCCGCCACCGCCAAAAACAACAGGAATCCCAACACCAGGCGCAACCCGGCCCTTCCAGTCGTTTCCAAAAAATTCAGCATGGCTCGCGTAATGGAACTAAGAAGCTGCCCGGCCCGAAGATTGCCCGACAGAAAAGCCCGCCCCACGGCGCGCTTTCAGCCGTAGAAGAATCCCCCCCACCCAAAGTTTCAAGGCGAAACTCACCGCGCGCGCGCCCGAGCCGCCACCGCAAAGTAACAAAGAACCGCGACGCCCCTCAATCCGCCTCAGATTCGTAGTCCCGCCTTCACGCGATCCGATCCTCCACTCCCCCCCGCGACGATCCGACCATTATACGACCTGTCGTAAATCGGTCTTGACCATTTTACGATGATACTAAAACTCGCCAAACCATGAACCCCCTCCAGCAACGCCTCTACGGAAACCTATTGAATCAACACCTCTCCCGGGAAAGGCAAATGGCGTTCGTGAGCGGCCCTCGCCAAGTCGGCAAAACCACCATCTGCCGTAGCACCGCCACCGCCTATTTGAACTGGGACAACATCGACCACCGCCGCCTCATTCTGAAAGGTCCCCAAGCGGTGGCGGAACATCTGGATCTCGACCGGCTCGCCGCCGGACCCGTCGTCATCGTGTTCGACGAGTTGCACAAGCACCTCCGCTGGAAGTCATTCCTCAAGGGATTTTTCGATACCTACGAAGACCGGACGCGAATCCTCGTCACGGGAAGCGCCCGCCTCGACGTGTTCCGGCGCGGAGGCGATAGCCTGATGGGACGCTACTTCCTATATCGCATGCATCCGATCAGCGTCGCCGAATGTCTTCACACAGATCCTCCCGACACCTCCCTGATTCGCCCGCCAAGCCAAATTCCTCCGGAAGACTGGAAGGCATTATGGGAACACGGCGGCTTCCCGGAACCTTTTCTCCGGCGCGAACCCTCTTTTTCCCGCCGATGGCGAACCCTGCGACAAGACCTCTTGATGAGAGAAGACACCCGGGACGCTGCCCGCATCGAGGATCTCGGCGCTTTGGAGGTTCTGGGCGCGATTCTCGCGGAACGTTCCGGTCAACAACTCATCTATTCCAACCTCGCCCGGGAGGTCGGGGTGGCCGTAGACACCATTCGGCGATGGGTCGATTTGCTGGACCGCCTTTACTACGGATTTCGGCTCCGTCCGTGGTTTAAAAACGTCACCCGCTCCCTGCGCAAGGAACCCAAATGGTTCCTCCGCGACTGGTCCGGTATCGCGGACGCCGGTGCCCGCGCCGAAACGTTTGTCGCCTGCCATTTGTTGAAAGCCGTCGAAGGATGGACCGATCTCGGACTTGGAACCTTCGAACTGCGTTACCTCCGGGACAAAGAAAAACATGAAGTGGATTTCATCGTGATCCGCGACCGCCAACCATGGTTCCTCGTCGAAGTAAAAACCGGCCCATCCAAAATCTCCCCCTCCCTCCGCCGGATGCAGACGCAAACCCAGGCTCTCCACGCTTTTCAATGCGAAATCGATGCGCCCTACATAGACGCCGATTGCTTCCGCGAAAACCGCCCCATCTCCGTCCCCGCCAGCACTCTCCTCAGCCAATTGCTGTAAAACCCACGTCCCGCGCCGCGCCAAAACACAATCGTCACGGCTCCACCGGCACCGGCGTATCCCGCCCCTCCGCCCCCCGCGCCGCCCCCCGTTCTTCCCGCGCCTGCTTCTGCATCTCCATCATCATCGGCTGCAACTTCTGCATCGCGTTCAACATCCGCGGCTGCAAAATCGTCATCATCTTCTCCGAAAGCGCCCCCTGCTTCTCCACAAAACTCCGCCCCGCCGGCGTCGAATAAAAATCGATCAACCCCCGCAACTCCTCCTTGCTGAACGTCTCCCCATAAGCCCGGATCATATCCTCCTTCATCCCCGCCCAATCCAGCTCCTCGTGAAACGCCTCGATAAACCGCATCTGCGCCGCGACCGCCTCCTCGCTCACGTCAACCCCATGCTGCTGCCCCATCTGACGAAACATCCTCTCCATCATCTCCTTCTGCGCCTCAATCGACGCCGTCATCATTTCGTCGAACTTCATGCTCCGCAACAGCTCCGCCGCCTCCTCGTGCGCCGTCCCCGATTCCGCCTTGGCCTCGCTCACCCGCGCTCCCGCCAACTCCAGCCGAAACTCCTCCCCGTCCTTCCGCAAAACCAGCGCCTGTCCCGCCTCATCGAAATCCGCCACCTCGTATCCAGCAAACGAATCCCCCACCGTCACCCACGCGGTCTTCGCGCCCCCTTCGGTCGCCACCGAAAACTGCCGCGTTTCCCCCAAATTCAATATCCCCCGAAGATAAACCGACGAAGTTTCAGCCGCGGCCGAAACCGAAACCGCCCAAGCGGCGAACAGACAAATCTGCTTTTTCATATTCTGGTAAATGTTAGATACCGCATTTCCCGTCTTTCGTTACACCCACTCCCAAAAAAATCTTCAAGATCCCGCCGCCGGAACCGCCCCCGCCTTCTCCACCGGCACCACCGTCCCCTCCAAAACACCCTTCGCCCGCGGAAAAAGTCGCACCGCCTCCCAAATCATCCAAGCCTCCAACAGCAGCGTGATCACCGCCAAATACACCAAAACATAGTGCCGCTGGCTCCACCAACTCGGACTGTTTTCACTGCCGATAAACGTCTGCCAAATCATCGCCCACGCCGGCACCACCAGCATGAAAATCAGCGGAATAACCAGAAACCCGATCCCGATCCCCCGCCGCCACAAATAAAACGCCACCACGATAAACGACAGCCCCGCCAGCAACTGATTCGTCGCCCCGAACAACGGCCACAGCAACAACCCGCCCGACCCCGCCGTCGCCAAACTCCACGCCTTTCCCGGTGCCGGAGCCGTCGCGATCAACAACGCCAAAACCACCGCCGCCATCGTCGCCGCGTGCCGGTTCGTCAGAACCGTCGTCACCCGATAAAGCGGATTCCCCTCCGCCGGCCGCACCGCCAACGCCAATTCCTGGATCACATACCGCTGCAACCGGCACGCCGTATCCAAAGTCGTCGCCGCGAACGACGCCACGAAAACCCCCATCAACGCCACCGCCACCGCCACCGGAATCCCCAGCGCCGCCAGCAAATTCGCCGCCCCCTCCACAAACGTCGCCACCAACGGCTGCAATCCCGCCGACCACGCGCTGTACTTCGACGCCCACGCCGCCTCCCCCGTCAACAACGTCCCATCCGCCTGCACCGCCCCCAACCCGATCGCCGCCCCGCAAACCAGCAAAACCAGCACCGCCAGAAACCCCTCCGTCAACATCGCCCCATACCCCACAAACCGCGCTTCCGGCTCGCTCCTCAACTGCTTCGAACTCGTCCCGCTGCTCACCAAACAATGAAATCCGCTCACCGCCCCGCACGCCACCGTGATAAACAAAAACGGAAAAATCAGCGGCGCCCCCTCCGGATTCCAATTCACCATCGGTGCCGCCATCTCCAACGCCGGCCTCGCCCCATCCGCCAACGCCGCCCCCCCGAAAAACGACGCCACCAGCAACCCCGCCACCAGCAACCCCAACGCCGAAATCAACTGAAGCGCGTTAATATAATCCCGCGGCTGAAGCAGCGTCCAAACCGGCAACACCGACGCCGCATACGAATAAATCAACAACAGCAAAACCCACGTCATCGTCGACCACCCCGCCAACGTCTGATTGAACGCGTGCAAAAATCCCACATCCCCGAAAATCACCGTCACATACATCACCGCCAGCGCGCAAACCGACGGAATCAGCAGCCCCACATTCCGCTTGTGCAAATACCACCCGATCGCCAGCGCGATCGGAATTTGAATCAAACACGGAAAAATCGCCGACGGAAACTGCCGGAAAACCGTCGCGATCACCAACCCGAAAATCGCCAGAATAATCGTCAGCGCCAAAAACAGCACCAGCAGAAAAAGGAGCCGCGTGCGCCGATTAATCACCCGCCCCGCGATCTCCCCCACCGTCTGCCCCCGATTCCGCAACGACACCACCAACGCCGAAAAATCATGCACCGCCCCAATAAAAATCGACCCGAAAACCACCCACAACAACGCCGGCAACCACCCCCACATAATCGCGATCGCCGGCCCCACGATCGGCCCCGTCCCGGCGATCGAAGTAAAATGAT
>CAZJCL010000149.1:0-6856 GCA_964544025.1 uncultured Opitutales bacterium
TTGGTCGGAGATCGCGGCGGCGGCGGCGGCGTAGATGTTGGCGAAGGCTTCGAGGAAGGCTTCGGGATGGCCGGTGGGGAGACGGGTGGCGTTGGCGGCGGCGGGGACGAGGTAGCCGCTGCCGCGGGTGAGGATTTGGCGGGGTTTGTCGTTGGATTTCAGAATGAGTTCGTTGGGGTTTTCCTGGTGCCATTCGAGTCCGGCGCGGGTGCCGTAGACGCGGATGCGGAGGTTGTTTTCCTCGCCGGCGGAGATTTGGGAGGCGAGGAGGACGCCTTTCGCGCCGCCTTGGTAGCGGAGGAGGAGGCTGGCGTCGTCTTCGAGCTTGCGGCCTTCGCCGAAGGAGGTGAATTCGGCGCAGAGGGAATCGATTTGGAGGCCGGTGATGTAGCGGGCGAGGTTTTCGGCGTGGGTGCCGATGTCGCCGACGCAGCAGGAGGCTCCGGCTTGTTTGGGGTCGGTGCGCCAGGAGGCCTGTTTTTGACCGGACTTTTCGATGGTGTCGAGGAGCCAGCCTTGCGGGTATTCGACGACGACTTTGAGGATGCGTCCGAGCTGGCCTTTGGCGACCATGGCGCGGGCCTGTTTGACCATCGGGTAGCCGGTGTAGTTGTGGGTGAGGACGAAGATTTTGCCGGTTTTTTCGACGAGTTTGCGGAGGGCGCGGGCTTCTTTGAGGTCGAAGGTCATCGGCTTGTCGCAGACGACGTTGAAGCCGGCTTTGAGGAAGGCGCTGGCGATTTCGAAGTGGGAATTGTTGGGGGTGACGATGGAGACGAAGTCGATGCGTTCCTCGGGGGGAAGCGCGGCTTCTTTGGCGGCCATCGTTTGGAAATCGGGGTAGACGCGGCCGGGGGTGAGGAAAAGGGCTTCGCCGGATTCGCGGGAGCGTTTGGGGTTGGAGGAGAAGGCTCCGGCGACGAGTTCGATTTTGCCGTCCATTTGCGCGGCGGTGCGGTGGACGCCGCCGATGAAGGCGCCGATGCCGCCGCCGACCATTCCCATGCGAAGTTTGCGTTTCATTTTGTAAATCGGGTTCTCGGGTTCTCGGGTTGTTGGTTTGGGTTTGGGTGGGAGTTTACTGGTTTTTCTTGTCGAAGGCGGCGTCGAAGGCGACGTCGCTGGGGGTGAAGTCGATGTTTTTGACGTAGGCGCAGGATTCGGTGGCGCCGTGGATGCGGTCCATGCCGCTGTCTTCCCATTCGACGGAGAGGGGGCCGTTGTAGCCGATGCGGTTGAGGGCGCGGATGATTTCCTCGAAATCGACTTGGCCGCGGCCGACGGAGCGGAAATCCCAGCCGCGGCGGTCGTCGCCGAAGTTGAGGTGGGAGGCGAGAATGCCGGTGCGTCCGTCGAGGGTGCGGGCGGCGTCCTTCATGTGGACGTGGTATATGCGGTCGGGGAATTTGCGGATGAATTCGACGGGTTCGATGAGTTGCCAGTAGAGGTGGCTGGGGTCGAAATTGAAGCCGAAGGTTTCGCGGTGGTCGAGGGCTTGGAGGGCTTTTTCGGCGGTGTAGATGTCGTAGGCGATTTCGGTGGGGTGGACTTCGAGGGCGAAGCGGATGCCGTGTTTGTCGAACTCGTCGAGGATCGGGTGCCAGAGTTCGGCGAAGTGTTTGTAGCCGTCTTCGATGATTTGCGGGCCGGGAGGCGGGAAGAAGTAGAGGAGGTGCCAGATGGAGGAGCCGGTGAAGCCGTTGACGACGGAGACGCCGAGGTTTTTGGCGGCGAGGGCGGTGTCTTTGAGGGCTTGGATGGCCCATTGGCGTTTGGCTTCGGGGTTGCCGTGGGTTTCGGCGGGGGCGAAGGCGTCGGAGCGGCTGTCGTTGTTGGGGTCGCAGACGAGTTGCCCGGCGAGGTGGTTGGAAATGGCGTGGAGTTGGAGGTCGTGTTTTTCGAGGAGGGCGCGTTTTTCGCGGCAGTAATTTTGGTCGCGGGCGGCTTTGGCGACGTCGAGGTGGTCGCCCCAGCAGGCGAGTTCGAGGCCGTCGTAGCCCATTTCGCTGGCGGCGGCGGCGAGTTCGGCGAGGGGAAGGTCGGCCCATTGGCCGGTGAAAAGTGTGACTGGTCGGGACATGGGAAAGGGGGAGTTGTTGTTGGTGGTGGTTGTTGACCGTGTAAATGAAGAGGGAGTTTTAGTGGTGGGGATCGGGCGGGGCAAGGAAGAAGGGGGGTGGTTGGTTATTGGTTATTTGTTATTGGTTATTGGGAGGGGAGGCAGGAGTCGGGAGTCGTCGGAGATAGACGATAGAGGATGGACGATAGGCGATAGACGATGGACGATGGACGATAGGCGATGGACGATAGGCGATAGGCGATAGGCAAGGGGGGATGCTGGAGGTGGGAACCACGGATGGCACGGATGAGCACGGATGGCTTGGGCTCGGGATTTGGTCTCACAGAAGGTAGCGGAGGGAGCGAAGGTGGGCTTGGAGTGGGGTTCTTTAACCACGGAAGACGCGGAAGACACGGAAGGTGGTTGGGGCTCTGTATTTTTCCACTGATGGACACTGGTGGACACTGATTTGTGCGAATGAGGGTTTGGGGGATTTTGGAGATTGCACGCTGGAAGCGTGCGTTACGTTTTGGATTTTTTCGGTTTCTTTTCTGGGTGGGGCGGTTACATCTGTTTTTCTCATGAAATGGTTTCTTTTCTTAGTTGTTTGGGCGGTTCCGGGCTTTTGTTGGGGAGCGGTTCGGAGTTGGACGGATGTGGAGGGGCGGGTGATTCAGGCCACGCCGATCGATAAGTCCGAGGGGGAGGTGCGGATTCGGCGGGCGGATGGTTTGGTTTTTTCGATTTCGCTGGACCGGTTGAGCGTGGCGGATCGGGAATGGGTGGCGGGGTGGACGCCGGAGGAGGTTCCGGCGGCGTCGGTGGAGGAGGCGGTGGTGCTGATTCGGACGCCGCGGGCGTCGGGGTCGGGGTTTCTCGCGAATTTTCCGGAGGGGGTTTTTCTGGTGACGAATCAGCATGTGATCGAGGGCGTTTCGCGGGAGGAGATCCGGGTGACCGATTTGCGGGGGCGGCAATTCGATTTGCAGCGGTTGGAGGTTTCGCCGACCCAGGATTTGGCGAGGATTGCGGTTTCCGCGCCGTCGGGTTTACATTTACGGCACGCGGTGGCGCACGATGCCGAGGTGATCGCCTATGGAAACAGTCACGGCGGTGGGGTGGCGACGGCGAGCCGGGGAAAGGTGGTCGGAATTGCGCAGGATGTGGTGGAGGTGACGGCGGAAATTGTGCAGGGGAACAGCGGCGGGCCGGTGGTGGACGCCGAGGGGTTCGTGATTGGGGTGGCGTCATTTGTGACGCGGGAACGGGAGGATGCGGAGGATTGGGTGACGAAGGGGACGCGCTATGGCGAGGCACGGCGTTTTGCGATTCGTTTGCATGGAGAACAGGTTTGGCGGCGGGTGGATTGGGCGGCGTATGCGGCGGAAACGCGGCGGATGAGCGACGCGGAAACGCTTTTGGAGCAGGCGGTGGAGTTGGCGACGGCGATTTTGACGGATCCGACTTCGCCGCTTATCGCCAAGAACGAATATCCGGAAGCGATTCAGGAAATCGTCCAGAGTCATAATCAGCATGTGCGGCGTTTCGAATCGAACATCGGCCGGTCGGTGAGCGGTTTCGCGGCGATCAAGCGGGCGAACCAGAGTCAGAACGCGAATTTCCGCGCGCGGCTTCGGCGGGTGCAGGAAGTGTTGCGGGCGGAGGAGACGGCGTTGCGGGCGGGGCGTCCGGATCCGTCGACGCCGTATTTGCGGGAGCGGTTGGATAAATTTCGCGAATCGGTGGCGGCGATTAACGAGGGTCTGGACAAGATGATGGAGGTGGAGCGGACGTTTTACATTCTTCGCTGAGGACGTTATGGTTTCGGGCGATGAAACTACCGGAAATTTCGATTCGTTATCCTGATTGGCTGGCCGGGGCGGTGGATTGGGAAAAGCGGTTTTTGTCGGACGAGGAGAAGATTCGGGAGGCGATCCGGCTTTCGCGGTTGAACGTGGAAAAGGGAACGGGCGGTCCGTTCGGGGCGGCGGTTTTCGATACGCGGGAGGGGCGGTTGGCGGGCGTGGGGGTGAATCTGGTGTTGTTTTGCCGGAACTCTTCGATGCACGCGGAAACGATGGCGTTGGCGATGGCGCAGGCGCGGGTGGGGAGTCATTCGTTGAGAGGCGTCGCGGAAGTTGGGTACGAATTGGCGGCTTCTTCGGAGCCGTGCGCGATGTGTTTGGGCGCGACGCTTTGGAGTGGGGTTTCGCGGGTGATTTGCGGGGCGACAGGGGATGACGCGCGGAGCATCGGTTTCGACGAGGGGCCGGTTTTTCCGGAGTCGTTTTTGTATTTGGAGGAACGGGGCGTGCGGTTTTTGCGGGAGGTTTGCCGGGCGGAAGCGAGGGAGGTTTTGGAGCTTTACCGGGAGAAGGGCGGGCCGATTTATAATTGAGGATTTGGCGGCGGGACGGGTTAGAGGGAATCGCGGCGGTGGGGAGAGGTGAGATCGAGGGCCGGGCCGAGGGGGACGATGCGGGTGGGATTGATGTCGTCGTGGGTGATGTAGTAGTGGCGTTTGATGTGGTCCAAGTTTACCGTTTCGGCGATGCCGGGTTGTTGGTAGAGGTCTTTGAGGAAGCCGGAGAGATTCGGGTAATCGGCGATGCGGCGAAGGTTGCACTTGAAGTGGCCGACGTAAACGGCGTCGAAACGGATCAGGGTGCAGAAGAGTCGCCAGTCGGTTTCGACGATCCGGTTGCCGAAGAGGTAGCGGCTGGAGGCGAGCCGTTTTTCGAGATGGTCGAGCGCGTCGAAGAGGGCGGTGACGGCTTTTTCGTAGGCGGCTTGTTTGGTGGCGAAACCGGCGCGGTAAACGCCGTTGTTGATGTTTTCGTAGATGAATTCGCTGAGGTTTGGCTGCTCTTGTTGCAGATCGCGGGGAAACAGATCGGGGCCGCCGGAAGCGAAGATGTCGTTGAACATGCGGCAGATGTCGTCTTCGGAGTTGTTGACGATTTTTCGGGTGTCGGTGTCCCATAAAACGGGAACGGTGACGCGGCCGCGGAATCCGGGGCGGGTGGCTTCGTAGGCTTCTCGGAGGAAGGTGAAGCCGTTGACGGGATCGGTGGAATGGCCGGGGCCGTCGCGGAAGGCCCAGCCGCGTTCGTCGCGGATGGGATCGACTACGGTGACGCCGATTACTTTTTCCAGGTTTTTGAGGCGACGAACGATCAGGGTCCGATGCGCCCAGGGGCAAGCGAGCGAAACGTAGAGGTGGTAACGTTTGTCCGCCGGCGTGTAGGGGGAGGAGTTATCGGCGGTAATCCAATCGCGGAATTCGTCTTCCTGCCGCTGGAATTCTCCGGTGTCCGACTGTTCTTCAGGGAATTGCGCAGCCATGAAGTATTGATAACGCGGTTTTCGACGGGTGGCAAGTGCGCGTATTTGGAGCGAGCTGTGGTTGTGGGAGGATCGGGTTAGGTTTTGGCGGAACGGGCGACGAGGTCTTTGAGTTTTTCTTCGTCGACGGTGACGCCGAGGCCGGGGCCTTTGGGGACGCGGACGCGGCCGTTTACGGGGCGGAACGGTTCGGTGATGATGCTTTCGCCGAGGAATTGGGGGCCGTTGAGCGCGGCGGGGAATTTCAGATTGAAGGCGCTGTAGAGGATGAGGGAGGCGGCGAGGGAAACGTCGGGATCGGTGAGGCCGCTGCCGAGGAAAAGGAGGCCGGCGTTTTCGACGATTTCGATTTGCTGGCGGGCGGCGAAAAGGCCGGCGGTGCGGGCGGGTTTCATGGCGACGCCGTTGCAGCAGCCGAGTTTTATGTATTCGAAAAGTTCGTTGGGGGAAACCATGCCTTCGTCGACGAGGATCGGGAGCGCTTGTTGCCGGACGAGTTGCTGGTAGCCGGAAATCTGGCGGATCGGGAGCGGTTGTTCGAGGACCGGCACGCCTTCGTCGGCGAGGCGCGGCGCGACCCAGAGCGCGTCGGCTTGGGTGTATTGGCCGTTGGCGTCGGCCCAGAGGAAGCCGTCGGGAATGCGTTTTTTGACTTTGCGAACCATCGCGAGGTCGAAGCGCGGATCGGGCGCGACTTTGACGTTGAAGTGCTGGAAACCTTGCTTGATGCCTTCGTCGATGAGGGCGTCGAGGTCGTCGAGATTGGTGGTTTGGAGGGTCCAGCTGAGGACGAGATCGTCGCCGGTTTTGCGTCCCCAGAAATCGGCGATGTTTCGGCCGGTGATTTTGCCGATCAGATCGTGAAGGGCCATGTCGATGCCGGATTTGGAGATCGGCATGCCGGTGGTGAAGGAGGGGGCGATTTCGCGATTCATGAGATCGTGAATGCCTTTGAGATCGAATGGGTCGCGACCGATGAGGAGCGGGGCGAGGTAACGTTCGATGGCGACGGTGGCGGCTTCGAGGGTTTCGTAACTCCAGCGGGGAACGGGGACGCTTTCGCCCCAGCCGATGTGGCCGTCGGTGTCGGTGATTTTGATGAGAACGGCGGGTCGGCCGGTGCCGCCGGGGCCATCGAGGAAACGGAACGGGATCACCGTCGGGTAACGGACGGGGAAGGTTTCGATTTTCGCGATTTTGGATGCGGCCGGGGGACGTCCGGCGGCGGCTCCGGCGGTGAAAGGGGCGAGGGTCAAACCGGCGGCGGCTGCCGCGGCGGTTCCAGCAACGAATTTCCGACGGCTCATGTTTTTCATAGGAAAGAGGTTTTGGGGAAGATTGCAATGATGGCAATGGTGGGGACGGAGGGGGAGTGAGAAGGTGGGAAGGTGGGAAAGTGGGAAGGTTTAAAGGTGGGGACGAAGTTATTGGTTATTGGGGATTGGTGGATGG
>CAZJCL010000150.1:0-6847 GCA_964544025.1 uncultured Opitutales bacterium
ACAATGTCTCCCAAGTCCGCGACGCCAAAGGCCAGCTCCTCTATTTCATCTGCCAGATCCTCGATATCACCGAACACCGCAATTCGGTGGAAGAAACCCGTCGAGCCAAGGAATTTTCGGAAAACATCATCCGCAGCAGCACCGATGGAATTCTCGCCTTCGACCAGAAAGCGCGCATCACGGTTTGGAATTCCGGCATGGAGAAAATGACGGGCATCGAATCCCGCGACGCCTTGGACCGACCCGCCGCCGAAGTGCTGCCTTTTCTCCGCGATCCGCAGGAAATCCGCGCCTTCAAACGCGTCCTCGCCGGTGCCGTCGTCAAAGCGACCGATCGCGCCTTTTCCATTCCGGCAAGCGGCCGAAGCGGGTTTTACGAAGCCCACTATTCTCCGCTCCACGACGCCTCCGGCGGAATCGTCGGCGGCGTCGGCCTGGTTCGCGACGTCACGGAACAGAAAAAAGCGCGCGAACGGCTCCAAGCCTTTACCCAGCTCCTCCGCCAGAGGAACCGCGAGCTCCAGGATTTCGCCTACGTCGCCTCCCACGATTTGCAGGAACCGCTCCGCAAAATCCGCGCGTTTGGCGAGCGCCTGCAAAAACGCGCCGCCCCGCTCCTCGACGAGCAATCCACCGACTATCTCCAGCGCATGCAGGATGCTTCGCGCCGAATGCAGACGCTGATCAGCGACCTCCTGAGCTTTTCCCGCGTTTCGACCGAGGCGCACCCATTCATGGAGGTCGATCTCCGCGAAATCGCGCGCGAGGTTCTCGCCGATCTCGAAAGCCGGATCGAAACCACCGGTGCCCGAATCGAACTCGGCGACTTGCCCAAAATCGAGGCGGATCCGACCCAGATGCGGCAGCTGTTGCAAAACATGATCGGAAACGCGCTCAAATATTCCAAACCGGGCGAAGCGCCGCTGGTGGAGATTTCCAGCGCGGAATATATGCGCGAACCCGATCTCCCTCCGCTCGAAAGCCACGGCTGCCTCATCCGTGTCCGCGATCACGGAATCGGTTTCGACGAAAAATACCTCGACCGCATCTTCACCGTCTTCCAGCGTCTGCACGGTCGCGGAGAATACGAAGGCACCGGAATCGGTCTCGCCATCTGCCGAAAAATCGTCGAGCGTCACCACGGCTGGATCACCGCCCGAAGCGCGCCCGGAAACGGAGCCACCTTCATCGCCGCCTTGCCCTACAAACAAAATCGTCAAAACTGAAGCCATCATGCCAGCCGAATCCAGACGCATCACCATCCTCATCGCCGACGACGATCCCGACGACCGCTTCCTCGCAAAAGAGGCGCTGGAGGAAAGCCGCCTCGCCAACGACATCCTTTTCGTCGAAGACGGAGAAGAGCTCATGGAATTCCTCCACCGGAAAGGACGTTACGCGGACGGAAACGGAAAAAACACCACCCGCCCCGGCCTGATTCTCCTCGACCTCAACATGCCGAAAAAAGACGGCCGCGAAGCCCTCAGCGAAATCAAAGCCGACCCCGTTCTCCGCCAAATCCCGATCGTCGTCCTCACCACTTCCAAATCCGACGAAGACATCGTCCGCAGCTACGATCTCGGCGTGAATTCCTTCATCACGAAACCAGTTTCCTTCGAAGGACTGGTCGAAGTGATGCGCACTTTGCAGAAATACTGGTTCGAAATCGTCGAACTCCCACCTCCCGGCTGAACCCTCCATGAACAACGAGCTTTCTCCCAAACGCCTTCCCCTCCGCGTCCTCCTGATCGAAGACGACGAAGACGACTACGTTCTGACCCGCGAACTGCTTGAACAGATGCGCGAACGCGAAGTCCGCCTCGATTGGGCGGCCGACGCCGAAAAAGCGCTCACGCTCGTCCAGGAAAAGCAATACGACGTCATCCTCGCCGATTACCGTCTCGGCGCCTGGAGCGGACTCGATCTCGTCGGCGCGATCAAAGACCGCAACTGCCACGCCCCCAGCATCCTCCTCACCGGCGAAGGCCGCGAAAATCTCGACATCGAAGCGCTCCAGGCCGGCGCCGCCGATTATCTCGCCAAAGCCGAAATCACCGCCACCTCGCTCAGCCGCTCCATCCGCTACGCCATCGAGCGCAAACGCTCCCAGGAAGCCCTGCGCGAAAGCGAGGAACAATTCCGCACCGTCGCCAACGCCGTCCCGGTCCTGATCCGCCTCACCGACGCCCAAAACAACACCAGTTTCGTCAACCAAAGCTGGCTCACCTTCCGCGGCGCCAGTTTCCAAGAGGAAATCGGCGACGGCTGGATGGCCGGCGTTCATCCCGAAGACGCCGAACGCGTCGCCGCCACCTACGACCGCGCCTTCCGCCAGCGCGCCCGTTTCGAAACCGAGTTTCGCCTCCTCCGTCACGACGGCGAATACCGCTGGATGCTCGATTCCGGCGCGCCCGTTTACCGCACCGACGGCTCCTTTTTCGGCTTCGTCGGCACCTGCCTTGACATCACCGAACGCAACGCCGCCGCCCGCGAACTTTCCGAAGCCCGCGACCAGGCGCTCGACCACTCCCGCTTGAAATCCCAGTTTCTCGCCAACATGACCCACGAGATCCGGACCCCGATGAACGGCATTCTCGGCATGACCGGCCTCCTCCTGCAAACTCCCCTCAACCAGGAACAACGCGAGCTCACCGATTCCGTCCGTTCCAGCGGCCAGGCCCTCCTCCGAATCATCGACGACATCCTCGATTTTTCCCGCCTCGAAGCCCGCCGCCTCCAGATCGACCACCTGCCGCTCAATCTGCTTTCCGTGGTGGAAGACACGCTCGATCTTCTCGCCGAAACCGCCCGCGCCAAAAACCTTTCCCTCCTCAGCTGGACCGATCCGAACACCCCTCTCGCGCTCCTCGGAGACGCCGGCCGCCTCCGCCAGGTTCTCGTAAACCTCGTCGGCAACGCCATCAAATTCACCGAAACCGGCGCGGTCGTCGTCTCCCTTTCGCTCCTCCAGGAAACGCCCGACACCGCCACCATCCGGATCGATGTCCGTGATTCCGGAATCGGCATGAGCGAGGAAACCCAAAAACGCCTTTTCGAAGCGTTCATGCAAGCCGACGGCTCCACCACCCGCCATTACGGCGGCACCGGCCTCGGCCTCGCGATTTCCAAAGAATTGGTCAATCTGATGAACGGCAACATCCTCGTCGAAAGCTCGTTCGGCACCGGCTCGCTGTTTCGCACCGTTTTGCCGCTGGCCAAAGATCCGGAGGAATCGGTCTTTCTCGAACCCGGCGATCCGGCCTGGCGCGATCTCAAAGTGCTTGTTGTCGACGACCGGCATGAGCAACGCGCCAATCTCTGCCGCCAGCTTTCCCACCTCGGATTCGACTGCATCGAACTCTCCCAATCCGCCAACGCCGCCACTCTCCTGGAAAAGGAATCCGCAACCGGAAACCCATTCTCCATCGTTTTCCTCGAATGCGACCAACCGCTTCTCGACGCGAAAAACCTGATCCGAAACCTCGCCGCCCCGGCCTGCGGTTTCCCGAAAATCGTGCCGGTCCAGTGGAGCGTTCCCGGCGAAATCCGCGAAGCTCTGCGCGCGGCGGGAGCAACGGAATTTCTCGATAAACCGATTCGCCAATCCGAGCTTTATCCGCTCCTCGCCCGCCTGCTGAACAACGTCCCGTCCGAGCCGAATTCCACCGCCACCGCCGCCCAAACCTCTCCGCTCGCCGACCTCCGTTTCCTCCTCGTCTCCGACCGGCCCGAAATTTCGCGTTCCCTGCGAACCCTTCTCCAACAACTCGGAGGCGAGGGCGACGAAGTGAATTCCGGAAAAAAAGCCGTCCAGGCCCTCGATTTTTTCCATTACGACGCCCTGTTTCTCGATCTCGCCATGACCGCGGAACCGCCCGGCGCGATTTTGCGAATGGTTCATTCCGCCCGCGGCGGTCCCGGCCTTTCCGCGATTCCCGCCATCGCGATCGACACCGCCGCTGCCGGAAACGGAATCTGGCCGCGCCCGGACGTAACGCTGCTCAAAAACCCCGACGCCCCGGCGATTCTGCAAGCCCTCCGCCGCTGCCGCGTTCTACCGGACGAACCACCCGCTCCGCAAAAATCCGCGCCCCTCCAGCCCGCTCCCGAACCCGCGTCGCCTCCCGCCAAACCTTCTTCCGACGAAAAAGACGCGCCGATCCTAGATGAAAGCCGCATCGCCGATTTCCGCCAATTGGAAGCCGACGACGAAGACGTGATCGGCGATTTGCTGGAATTGTTTCGCCTAGAAGTCCCGCCCCGCCTGGAGGAATTCTCGACCGCCCTGGAAAACGGCGACGCCGCCCGAATCACGTTTCTCTCCCACGCGATCTGCGGCGTCTGTTGCAACCTCGGCGCGGCCCGATTGACCCAAATTTGCCATCGGCTCCATGACGAAGCCGATAAAGGAAATCTCGACGCGATACAGTCGCTGCTCCAGCAACTCCGGGAAAACGTGCCGCTGGTGGAACAGGCGCTGGAACAAGCCAGAAAATCTTCCGTCTCGCGTCCCCAGTCTTGAACGGCCCGAAAAACGGACGCGATTCCGGAGCGAGCGGAACGGCTAGAACAACGAAAGCGCGTGCGCGCTCTCGATCATCACCCAGACGAATCCCATGAAGAGCAACGCGACGAGAATCCGGACGGCGTTCCGGCGCCGGTGAAGCGATTTTTCATGCCGGTCGTAGCTCACCTGGCGAAATCCGCTTCCCTCCAAAAAACCCACAAACTGGGCGTTCCGGACGGCCCGGTTCCGTCCCCGGCCGCCAGTCGTCATCAGCCCAAAACGGAACTTTGGCCGTCTGAACAAAAACCTGATCTGTCGGATAAGGAAACCCATTTCGGAATACCATAGACCGCTAGTGAGGCCGATCCGTTATGTCCACGTTAATCTGAACCGCGCGTCCCGATTCCTCCGGTTTTTGAATATATTTTACTTTTCGCCGCGCCCTCCTTTGATCTTGCAACTACCGCGGCGCGAATACGGTAAAAGTTGTCACCGCAATCGCCCGCGATCATTGTCGCCAGTCGTGAAAGTCACCACTCAAACCATCCGCGGCCTCAAGGGCAAACGTCCGATCGTCGCCTTGACCGCCTACGACTACATCACCGCCCGTCTCGCCGGAGAAGCGGGCGTCGATTTGCTCCTCGTCGGAGATTCCGCCGGCACCACCATTCTCGGCTTCCCCACCACGGTCCAAGTCACGCTGGAAATGATGCTGCACCACACCGCCGCCGTTTCCCGCGCCAATCCCGTTTCCCTCGTGGTCACCGATATCCCCTTCGCCATCGCCCATCGCGACGACGTCAGCCTCCTCGACGCCTCCGTCCGCTGTATCCAACAAGCCGGAGCCGAAGCGGTCAAAATCGAAGGCGGCGTCGTCATGGCCGAAAAAATCGCAATGCTCACCCGCGCCGGAATCCCCGTCCTCGGCCACATCGGTTTGCTCCCCCAACAGGTTTACCAACTCGGCACCTACCGGAAATTCGGCAAAACTCCCGCCGAACGCGAGGAATTGATCGCCGACGCGTTGGCCGTCGAAAAAGCGGGCGCTTTCGGCATCGTCGGCGAAATGATCGACCCCGACGTCGCCGCCGAAATCTCCGCGAAGTTGACCATTCCCTTCATCGGAATCGGAGCCGGACCGAAATGCGACGGCCAAATCCTCGTCGTCACCGACGTCCTCGGCTTAACTCCCGGAAAAATCCCCTCGTTCGCCAAAGCCTACGCTCATCTCGGCGAAGAAACCAAAAACGCGATCCAGCAATACGCGACAGAAGTCCGCGAAAAGAAATTTCCATCATGAATTTTTGCATCATCGGAGCAGGCGCATGGGGAACCGCGATGGCGGCCCATCTCGACAAACAAAGCCACACCGTCACTCTCGTTCCCCGGCGCTTCGAACAAGCGCTCGCCCTCGCCTCGGAACGGCGAAACACCGATTACCTCCCGGAAATCCACCTGCCCAACAGCATCCAAATCGGCCACGAACTCGCGCCGTCACTCATGGAGGCCGACGCCATCATTGTGGCCTCTCCCACCAAAGGCGTCCGCGAATGGGCCCAATCGGTGAAAAAAAACCTCCATCTCGCCCGCAACCTGCGCCTTTTCATTTCTCTCGCCAAAGGTCTCGAAGTCGAAACCCTTCTCCGCCCCTCCGAAATCCTCCGCCAGACCTTCCCCGAATACCAACACGCCGTCCTTTCCGGCCCAACTAACGCACTCGAAGTAGCCGAAGGAAAACCGACCGCCATGGTCCTCGCCGGTGACGACACCGCATCGCTCGCCGCCTTCCAGCAAGCGATCTCCGGTGCCAATCTCCGCGTCTATCTCGGCGACGACATCCGCGGCGTCGAACTCGGCGGCGCGCTCAAAAACATCTACGCCATTGCCGCCGGTTGCTCCGACGGCCTCGGCCTCGGCGACAACGCCAAAGCCGCCCTGCTCACCCGCGCCCTCGCCGAAATGGTCCGCATCGGCCAAAGTCTCGGTGCCCGCCCGGAAACCTTCTACGGCCTCAGCGGCTTCGGCGATCTCGTCGCCACCAGTCACGGCCTCTGGAGCCGCAACCGCGATTTCGGCCAGAAAATCGGCGAAGGCGCGTCGATGGAAGCCCTCCTCGCCAACCGCAAAACCGTCGTCGAAGGCTACCGCACCGCCAGCGCGATGCACGACCTCTGTCACCACCGCAAAATCTCCACTCCCCTCCTCGACGAAATCCACAACATCCTCTACCACGAAAAGTCCCCCCGCCAAACCATCCAAGACCTAATGACCCGCGAGCTAAAACCCGAATAAAACTCATCATGAAGCGCTGATCCCCGATCCCGGCAGGGATCACAGCTT
>CAZJCL010000151.1:0-6832 GCA_964544025.1 uncultured Opitutales bacterium
CAAATCCCCCGCACCGCCCCTTGACAACCCCGCCCGTTCCGCGAAATGTCGCTCTCCTTGTCACCGTTGCGGCACATATTTCTCGCGTTCCTCTACCTGCTGATTTCGGCCGGTGGACAAACCGCGTGGACCGCGTCGGCGCCGGGAATCGCGGGATCTTCGCCGTGGGAGATCTCCGCGGCACATACCGGCGGCGTTTCCCTGCAGGCGATTCCTCCGGGTGAAACGCCCTCCAGTTTCCGCCCCGCCGAAGGCCGTTTCTTCACCAAAATCCCCCTCTCCGTCTGGACCGATTCCTATTCGCCGCCAGCTTTTTCCCGATCGCGTCTAATCGAACCGGAAATCGCGCCCCAACACCCCCGCCTCCGCGTTTCTCCCACATCCGCGCGCGCCCCTCCGTTCTGTTTGTAAATCGCATCATCCCCGCTTCTCCGCACCGGACAAGCGGTTCGCATTTACAATCAGAAAGGAGATTCATGAAATTTTGGAAATGGTTCACTATCCGTAGCGAAGGCCAATCCGAGGAACGGATACGCGAAGAATACCGGCTCATTCCCGACAAGCAACTCGACAAGATCGTGCCCGATCAGTTGAGCGCTCTCGGTCTCAAGGTTTACCGGGAGGAACTTGAGCGCCGGAAGCAATTGAAGGTCGCCGAGCCTCGCGAAAAACGGTAACGTAGGAAAATATTGTCGCGCGGGGCCGGTTTCGGCCGGTCCCGCTTTCGCCACGCCGAATGGGGCGAACAAACACACCTTATGTTGAACACAGTTTTCCTCTTGGCGGGAATCATTCTGCTCTACGCGGGAGCGGAAGGCCTCGTGCGCGGCAGCGCGTCGCTGGCTCTCCGCCTGAAACTAACACCGCTCGTCATCGGCCTCACCGTGGTCGCTTTCGGCACGAGCATGCCCGAAATGGTCGTCAGCATCAGCGCCGCCCTTTCCGGAACGGGCGCGATCGCCGCCGGAAACGTCGTCGGCTCCAACATCGCCAACATCGGGCTCATCCTCGGCATCTCCGCTCTTATTTGCCCGCTCGCCGTGCATGTCCGGATTATCCGGATCGACATCCCGCTGCTGGTCTTGTTTTCCTTCATCCTCACCGCGATGCTCTACAACAACGTCGTCGGTAGAATCGAGGGAGGAATCTTGTTCGCGGGCCTCATCGCTTACACCGCGTTCAGCGTGCAAAGCGCTCGCAAGGAAGTCGCCGAAGCCCAAAAAGTATTCGAAGATGTCATACCTCCGAAACCTCAACCGATCCCGCTGAGCCTCACCCTCGTCGTCGGAGGCCTCGTTCTGCTCGTCGTCGGAGCGCAACTTCTCGTAACCGGGGCCGTTTCCATCGCAAAAAATTTCGGCCTCAGCGACGCGGTCATCGGTCTCACGATCGTCGCCGCCGGCACAAGTCTTCCCGAACTCGCCACCTCCGCCCTCGCGGCACTGAAAAAAGAAGGCGACATCGCCGTGGGAAATATCGTCGGCTCCTGCGTATTCAATATCCTCGGCATCATCGGCGTCACCGCTCTTGTCCGGCCGCTGGAAAACACCGGCATGAGCGCCATCGATCTTACGCTGATGATTCTGCTGGCCATCTGCCTGCTCCCCTTGGCACGGTCCGGCTGGCGCATAAACCGGTGGGAGGGAGCTTTCCTGCTTGTAACCTATGTCGCCTACATCGTTTATCTTCTGCGCTAGGCCATGCGCGAATACATTATCACCATCATCTACGGAATCGTGGAGGGAATCACCGAGTTTCTCCCGATCTCCTCCACCGGTCACCTCATCATCGCCCAGCACCTGTTCGACAGTCCCCGCTCGGAGCTGTTCAACATCGGGATCCAGAGCGGTGCCGTCCTCGCCGTGGTTCTCGTCTACCGGCAAAAAATCACCGAAATGCTCCTCGGCTGGCGCAACAAGGAATCGCGGGACTATCTGTTCAAATGCGTCGCGGCTTTCGGCGTCACCGCCGTTCTCGGATTGCTCGCAAAAGCCCTCGGATTCGAACTTCCGGAATCCCCATGGCCGGTCGCGTGGGCTGTTTTCCTCGGCGCGCTGGTCATTTTCGCCGCCGAATACTATCTGCGCCATCGCGTTCCAGAGGAGAAAATCACCTGGTCCACGGCCGTTCTCGTCGGCGCGGCCCAAGTGCTGGCCGGAGTTTTTCCCGGCACTTCCCGGTCGGCAGCCACGATCATGGCCGGCATGTTTTGCGGAGCCTCACGCATGGCCGCCACAGAATTTTCGTTTCTGCTCGGAATTCCCACCATGTTCGCGGCGACCGGATTCACGCTCGTTTCGCAGGTCCGCGGCGACGGAGTCACCGGTCACGAACTCGGACACTTCGCGGTCGGTTTCATCGTGTCGCTCGTCGTGGCCTTCGCCGCCGTGAAATGGCTTCTCGGATTTCTTCGCACCAACACTTTCACTGTATTCGCATGGTACCGGCTCGCCGTCGGCATCGGACTGCTCGCGTGGCTCGCCTTCGCCGCAACCTGACCTCGCGGGTTGAACGTTGGAGCCGCCGGTATTTATTTTCGCTATGTTGTCATCCATTCGACGCGCATTCTTTGCCGGAATCGTCCTCCTCGCCCCGTTGGTCGCCACGGTGTACGTATTCAACCTGCTGGTATCCGCGATTGGAGGACGTTTCCGCACTTCCTTTTTCTCCTTCGTGCCGGAAACGCTCCTCAGCCGACCAAACCTGCAAATCCTTTGGAACTTTCTCGCGACCCTCATGGTGCTCGCGGTCATCACCGCGCTCGGCTACCTGACCCGTTTCGTCATCACGAAATTCCTCGTCCACACCACCGAGCGAATCATCCATCGTCTTCCTTTCATCAACACGGTTTACGGCTCCGTTAAGCAGATCGTCCAAACCTTCAGCGCCCAACAAAAAGCGATTTTCCAACAAACGGTCCTGATCGAATATCCGCGCAAAGGCGTCTACGTTCTCGGCTTCCTCACCAGCACCGCGAAAGGAGAAGCGCAGGCCCGGACCGCCGCCGAACTCCTCAATATCTTCGTCCCCACCACGCCGAATCCCACCAGCGGATTCCTCCTCATGGTCCCGAAAGACGAGGTAATTCCGCTCGAAATGTCCGTCGGCGATGGCATGAAAGTGATCATTTCCGGCGGCGCTGTCGTCCCGGACTTCAAAGGCGACGGCACCGTGGCGCTCGCACCAGCGACTCTCCCCCCAAAACCTCCGGCCGCCGAATCCTGAGACTTCTTGCCAACGCGCCGTCCGGCCCTACTTCTTCCCTTTCTCCACATCCGCGAGAATTTCCCGCGCCCGCGCCAGCGCCACATCGAGATTCGGACAAATATTCTCCTCCCCGATTTTCTCGATGAATCCCGCGTTCCGCAAAACCGCAACCGGCTTCGGCGGAAGGCCGCTGATGATCAAGTGCGCGTTGCTGCCGCGAATCTTCGACAACACCGTTTCCAGCGCCGTCAAACCGCTCGCGTCCAGCGCCGGAACCTTCCGCATCCGCAAAAGATAAACCGTCGGCCTCCGCCGCGCTCCCTTCAACGCCGTTTCCAGTTTGTCCAACGCACCAAAAAATATCGGACCAAAAACCCGAAACACCTGCACCCCCGGCGGAATGTCCTTTCCGATGATCGAATGATGCTCCCCTTCCGTTTCCGTCGCCGATTCGACCGCGCTCACATCCATGCTCTCGGTCACCCGCTTGATAAACAAGACCGCGGCCAAAATCATTCCCATCTCAATCGCCACCGTGATATCGATCAAAATCGTCAAAACGAATACAGCCAGAAAAACCGCCGCGTCTCCCCGAGGCCATCGCAACAGTTGGCGAAAATGGTGCCACTCGCCCATATTGTAAGCCACCGCGATCAGAACCGCGCTCAACACCGCCAACGGAATGAACCTCACCACCGGAGCGGCCACCAGAATAATCGCCAGAAGCGTCACCGCGTGTACCATCCCGGCCACCGGAGTCCGGCCACCGTTTTTCGCGTTGGTCGCCGTTCGCGCGATCGCCCCAGTCGCGGGAATTCCGCCGAAAAACGGCACCACGATGTTCGCTATTCCCTGCGCCATCAACTCCTGATTCGAGTCGTGCCGATCATCCACCATCCCGTCCGCCACCGCCGCCGACAACAGCGACTCGATCGCTCCCAGCAAAGCGATCACCAGCGCCGGACGAAACAACTCCCGCATGTTCTCCACCGAAAAATCCGGCCACACCAACGACGGCAACCCCTGTGGAATCCCACCAAAACGCGTTCCAATCGTTTCCATGGGAATGTTGAAAAGCGTCACCACACCCGTTCCTAAAACGAGAGCCGCAATCGTCCCCGGAATTTTCTTCCCCCACTTCCTCGGCCAAAGGAAGATCAATGCGACCGAAACGCCGGCCAACAAAAATGCCGGCCAATGAATCGTATGAATATGCTGGGCCAACGCCGCCATTCTTCCCAGGAACTCCCCCGGCAGATCCTCGATTTGCAACCCCAGAAAATCGGCAATCTGAGTCGTAAAAATCAAGACCGCGATCCCGCTCGTAAATCCTCCCACCACCGGATACGGCACATATTTAATGATCGAGCCCAGCCGGAACAACCCCATCAACAAAAGCATCACGCCAGCCATCACGGTGCAGACCAAAAGATTGGCGAATCCATGCTCCGCGATGATCGCGTAAATGATCACAATGAAGGCGCCAGTCGGACCGCCAATCTGCACTCGTGATCCCCCAAACGCCGAAATCAAAAATCCGGCGATCACCGCGGTAAAAAGCCCCGCTTCCGGAGTCGCTCCCGATGCGATTCCAAAAGCCATCGCCAAAGGAAGCGCCACAATCCCCACCGTGATTCCCGCAATAACATCGGCTCGAAATTGAGCTTTTGTATATCCCTGCAACGTGTCCACCAGCCGCGGACGAAATGGAATCTTAAATGCCATGGAAAAGCAAAGTCCCAGCCATATCCCGCCCCCCGTTTCCCGTCAAAGAATTTCCCGAAGAAGCGCCCCTCCGACCTTCAACTGTCTACCTTCATAAGTGTTTCCGCAAAAACGCCAACACCGCCGGCCGCAAATCCATCTGCGACGGCTGCAAATGAAACGAATGCCCCGCCCCCTCGATCTCGATGTATTCGTGCTCGATCCCCAACTCCTTCAATCGCCGCACCAACGCCCGCGCGATCCGTGGCGGCACCGACTTATCCTCCGTTCCCTGCACCACCAGCATCGGCGGCGTCTTTTCGCCCAACCACGTATCCGGCGAAGCCATCCGCACCCGCTCATCCGTTTCCGCCTCCGTCGCCCCCGCGAAATGCCGCCGCCGGTCGCTCAACTCATGCCGCCCATAGAAATTGATAATGCAAGAGATCTCGTTGCTCTGCTCCGTATAAAGTCCCCCCGCATTCAACTCCTCCACATGCGCCGTCGTCCCCACCAACATCGCCAAATGCCCTCCCGCCGACCCGCCCATCGTCGCGATCCGCTCCGGATCGATTCCGTATTTCTCCGCGTTCGCCCGCAGAAAACGCACCGCCGTCTTGCAGTCATAAAGATTCTGCGGCCAAACCACCTCCAACTCCCCATCCGCGCCCCGCCGGTTCAACGCGTACGAAATCGAAAAAACCGCGATCCCGTTCTCCGCGAACGTCGTCCCGATATTGATCTCCCGCTTCGCCCGCTTATCTCCCCCGCCCCAGCCGCCGCCATGGATCAAAACCACCGCCGGCACCGGCCGCGCAAACTCCTTCGACGGCAAATACGCATCCAACGTCTCCTCCCGCCCCTCTCCCAAATACGGCACATCATGCAAAACCGAAATCTCCGCCCCACCCCGAGCCCAAAACAAAACCGCCGCCAAAAACCCCAAACTCAATCGACCCCAAATTTTCATCCCACCTCTCTACCCCACCCCCACCCCGCCCCGCAACCCAACAACGTAGGGCATGCTTCCAGCATGCCATCCACCACCGCTTTTCTCCCCCTTATCAGCCGCCTTGACAGCCGTCTGAAATTCGCCGAATGATCCGCTCTCATAGTTTCGCGTTCTCAATAGAAGGACCTTTATGCAGACCGATTCGGCTCAGCTGAAGCCCAAAGGCAACGGCGTATTCGACGGAGTTACCGTCTACCATTGGCTCGTAGTCATCATCGCCTCCCTGGGCTGGCTGTTTGACTGCATGGACCAGCGATTATTCGTTCTGGCCCGAGAATCCGCACTTAAAGAACTGTTGCAAAACGACGCCGAGGCGCTCGCGCAACTCCGCACCTATATCGGCTACGCCACTACCTCGATGATTCTCGGGTGGGCGACCGGCGGCATCATTTTCGGAATGATGAGCGACAAGATCGGCCGCGTGAAAACGATGGCGATCACCTTGCTCGCCTACTCCATGTTCACCGGTCTCTCCGGTTTCTCCCATAACTGGGTCGACTTCACGATCTACCGTTTCCTCGTCGGCCTCGGCGTCGGCGGCATGTTCGGAGCGGCCACCACGCTCGTCGCGGAAAGCGTTCCGGGTCAATTCCGCGCCATGGCGCTCGGTTCCCTCCAGGCACTCTCCGCGATGGGAAACATCATGGGCTCCATCATCAGCCTGCAAATCCAACCCGGCGCGCAAAATTTCATTGGCGATTTTTCCGGCTGGCGAATCCTTTTCTTCATCGGCATCATCCCTTCCCTGCTCGTTATCCCCATCATCTTTTTCCTTCGCGAGCCGGAGTCTTGGCTTAAAGCGAAAGCCAACGCGGCCGCCGGAACCGGGCACAAAAACGTCGGTTCTCCCCTGGAACTTTTCCGGGAAAAACGCTGGCGAAAAAATACCATCGTCGGCCTTTTCCTCGG
>CAZJCL010000152.1:0-5246 GCA_964544025.1 uncultured Opitutales bacterium
TAACCACAGATTTGCTTCGCCATCTCCGCTCCCGCTACGTCACAGATGGGCACAGTTGAGGAGGCGGAAGTGCGGCATGAGAATCTTGTTCTACAAACAAGATTCTGACGGATTGTAGTACAGGTGGGCACAGATAAGATTGGGAATGACATGGCGTGAGCCGAAACGGAGGAAAAAACGATGGCGCAATGGACGAGAAAGGACGAGCGGAAATACGAGCGCATTAAAGAGAGCAGCCTGGATCGCGGCGTGCGGGAAAAGCGGGCGAAGGAGATCGCGGCGCGGACGGTGAACAAGCAGCGAAGGGAAGAGGGGCGGACTCCGAACAAGACGACGCAGGGGACGGGAAATCCGAACCGGCGGCTGGAGGAGCGTTCGAAGGCGGAACTTTACAACATCGCGAAGGAGCGCGGGGTTTCCGGGCGAAGCGGGATGAAGAAAGAGGAGTTGGTGAAGGCGTTGCGGAAGTAGCGGGGCGCGGGGTTTCGGTCGGCGGTTGCCGGATCAAGGGGCGGCGCGGATGAGGATGTTTTTCTCTTGTTTTTCCCATTGGCCGTCGGCGTTCAGCAGATCGATTTCGACGGAGAGGGAATCTTCGGAGACCGGAGTTTGGAGCGGGAACACGAGGATTTCGAGAAAGGCCACGCCGGTTTCGGCATCCATGGGAAGATCGGGAAATCCGTTCTCATCGGCATCGTGAAAGAGAACATCTCCCGACTTCTGGAAATCGCCGTCGGCTTGGGCGTCGATGGCGAGGATCTGGCCGGTGGTTTCGTTCGCGATGACGATTCGCGACGGGGCGCTGGTTTTGATCCGGAAGTTTTGGCGATGACGGGTTTGCGGGCCGCGGTAGTATATTTCGTGGTAGAGGGGGACGGAGTAAAAGGGGCTTTCGATGGCGAGGTTGGCGTTCACCACTGTGGCTTCGGCGGCGGTTTCTCCGTGGGAAAAATGCCACCAGGCGAACATTTCCGGCGGGCCGGACCAGCGGAATTCGACGGTTTGGGCGCTTGGAGTGGCCGAGGCGCTTTCGGTGAAGATCGTGACTTTGTCGCCGGGTTCCAACGTGAAGTTTCGCGTGGCGTTTTTGCGGACCGCGTGGGATTCGATGGCGACGGCCCAGATTTTGCGGTCGGCGTTCCACGCGTCGGCGGCGACGGATCCGGAAACGATGAGAGTTCCGGAGACGGTTTTGGTGCCGGGATTTATCAGGAGGAATCGACCGCGGGCGAGTTCGCCGGGGGCGACGCGGGTGGTCATTGTGACCGGTTGCAAATCCGCGCCGGTGTTTTTGGGGGCGAGGGTTGCGGTGGATTTTGAGGTTTGGCGAAGCGTGGTCAGGGCTTCTTGCAAACGGGCGGCGTCGAGGGTTCCGCGGAATCGGTCGGCCAGGAATTCGGCGGTCGTCAGGAATGCGGGAGCGCGGTGGAGTTGGCCGGTTTCCGCGAGGTATTGTCCAAAGATCGCGAAGGCCGCCACTTCATCGCGGAGAAGGCCGTGGGCGCGGAAATAGCCGAGAGCTTCTTCGAGATCGGCCTCGACGCGGTCGTATTGAGAATCGGCTAGCAGGATTTCGGCGCGGATGACGAGAAGGCGGGCGAGATTCGTTTTTTCGTCGCGAATTCGCACGCGAGCGACGGCATTTTCGAGAATGGAGAGCGCTTCGTCGACGTTTCCGAGGTGCGCGTGCATGCGGGCGAGGGTTCCATGTTCGACCAGGGCGCGTCCGATGTCGCGGCGTTGTTCGGACTCTTCCAGAGCGGCGCGAACGGTGTCGAAAAGCGGTTCCGGCTCGTGGCCCGCGAGGAGTTGCAGATGGGCGCGGTCGATTTGGGCGCTGAGGAAATGTTGTGCGGCGCGGTAGGTGGTGCGTTTGGAGGCGAGGATGTCGAGGACGTCGAGGGCTTCGCCGGTTTGGCCGGTGGCGATGAGGAGATCGGCGAGATCGTGGTAGGCGCTGGCTTTGGCGTTTTCCTCCCATTCCGTCACGCGTTCCGCCTGTTCGAAATGGCGGACGGCGAGGCGGGCGATTTCCAGCGCGCCGTCGATATCGCCGCCGTTTTCGCGGAAATAGGTTTCGCCTTGGAGCAAGTAGCCGAGCGCGCTGGGGAAAGTGCGGAGGGCGAAATGGGGACCGTTCGGATCGTAGAGGTTTTCGATTTCGCCGTGGCCGTCCCGGCGATACATGGCGCGCAGGGCCTCCTCGGTTTCGCGGTGGGCGAGATAGGCTTTTCCGAGTTTTCCTTGCGTGATGTAGATGGATTGGAAGTTGCCGAGGAGGGAGATTTGGCTGGCGGTGTTGGGGCGGCGGCCTTGTTGGACGAGTTGGGAATGGATGTCGCGAACTTCGGTGAAGAGGCGGAGGGCTTCTTCGGTTTCTCCGCGGCCTCGGTGGTATTGCGCCTGGCGCCAGAGGGCGGTGGCGACCCAGTTGAGATCAGAGGCGTCGCGGGCGAGGGTTTCCAATTCTTTCGCCAGCGCGAGGGCCTCTTCGTGGCGGTGTTCCTCCACGTGCGCGACCAAGATTTTGTAGATGGCATGAAACGCTTTGTCGTCGAGAGGCGGTTTCGCGGGGGCGGTGGCGTGCGAGGCGGCTGGGGAAACGGCGAGGAGGGCGAACGCGAGGATGAACAGGAGCGGTTTCATGATGGGGCGGCGGCGCGGGATGGTTTTCGGCGGATTCGCCTGATTTGGCCGTTAATATAGCAGGACTTGGGCGCGTTGGCGGGCGAAGGTTTGGAATTGTTCGGAATCGCGCCAACGCTGGATGATTTCCTCCGGGGCTTCGCGGTTTTTGAGGGCGTCGAGGACCCATTGGGCGCCGAGGAGGCCGCGGAGTTGGTCGACTTTGTAGCGTTCCGGGTGGATTTTCAGGAGGGCGTCAAGCATGTGGATGCCGGCGGCGACGGGGCTGACGCTGTGGCGGTCGGTGATGACTACGCGGAAGCCGTGGCAAACTTCGCCGGTGAATTGGTAGGGGGCGTTTTGGCGGCCGGTGATGTCGGTGGCGGCGGGGATGAAGGTGGTTTGCATGAACCAGAGGCCGGGGAGATTGCGGGCGTTCATATCGGCGGTGAGACGTTCGCCGTCGATCCAAGGAGCGCCGAGGTATTCGAAGGGGCGGTCGGTTCCGCGGCCGACGGAGACGTCTTTGTTTCCTTCGGTGAGGGCGACCATGGTGTAGAGGAGTTCCTCGTCAACGGAGCGCATATTTGGCGACGGGTTTACCCAGGGGAGGCCGGTGTGGTCGTAATACATGTCGCGTTCCCAGCCTTCCATTTGGACGACATCGAGCTCGGGGCGGATGTTGTGAAATTGGTAATACAGATGCGCGATTTCGCCGACGGTCATGCCGTGGGCGATCGGCATCGGGGCGAAGGAGGTGAAGCGGCCGACGAGGTCGTCGTCTTGGATGGGGCCGTCGAACCAGTTGCCCTGGATCGGATTCGGGCGGTCGAGGACGATGAAGCGGATGTTGTGCTCCTCGGCTTTTTTCATGAATTCGCCCATGGTCGCGATGTAGGTGTAAAAGCGGGCACCGATGTCTTGCATGTCGAAGACGACGGTATCGATGCCCTGGAGCATCTCGTCGGTAGGAACGCGCGTGGCGCCGTAGAGACTGTAGATGGGGAGGCCGGTTTTTTCGTCGGTGCCGTCGGAGACGTTTTCGTCGGAGGTGCCGCGGAATCCGTGTTCGGGGGAGAAGAGGGCGACGAGATTGATTTCGGGGTGCGCGGAGAGGAGATCGAGGAGGTGTTCGCCGCGGCGGTTGAGGGAGGAATGGTTGCCGATGAGGGCGACTTTTTGGCCGTGGAGGCGGGCGAAGTTTTCGCGTTCGAGGATGTCGAGTCCGGTGAGGACGGGGGCGGTTTGGGCTTGGTCGAGGCGGTTGTTGGAGGAGATTTTGGCGGAGGGATTCGGGAGGCAGGCGCAGCCGGAAGTGACGAGCGCGCAGATCGCGAGGAGGGAAACGAGGGAGAAGGATTTCATGAAAGAGTGCGGGTTGGGAGGGTGTTTTGGTTGTTGGGAACCGCGTAGGGTTCTTTTGGAGACACGGGGGAAAATGCGGGAGGGACGAGCGGGTGTCAATTCGAACGGAGCGGCGGATTCGGGGGCGGGCGAGTGGTTGCGTTTGGCACGGGATGGGCTGGGAATTTGAGGACGGGCGGGGTGCTTGGGAAGAGTTGGTGCTTTTAAGACGCGGGGGAAATGGGTAGGGTTTTTCGCTTTGGGATGATCGGTTTTTGTGGAGTTATGAGAGAAGAGAGCATGTTGTCGGGGCGGGCGGACGGGGAGATCCGGGGCATTGCCTGAATCACGGGCCAAGGGATTCGCGGCGGCGGGCGGGGCGTTTCTCGCGTGGGGATTGGTTCCGCTTTATTGGAAGGCGCTGGCGGAGGTCGGGGCGTTTGAGTTGATTCTGCACCGGGTGGTTTGGTCGGTTTTGCTGCTTTGGTTTCTGATCGCGATGCGGGGGCGGATGCGGGAGTTTTTGCGGGCGTTTTCGTCGGTGAAATCGATCGCGACGAATGGGCTGGCGGGGGTGCTACTTTCGGCGAATTGGCTGATTTATATCTGGGCGGTAAACGCGGAGAGGATCATCGATACGAGTCTTGGGTACTTTTTGGTGCCGTTTGTGAGCGCGGCGTTGGGGTATTTCGTGCTGCATGAGCGGCTGAACCGGGCGCAGATTTTCGCGATGGGGCTGGCGTTCGCGGGGGTGGCGATTCAGATCGTGCAGGCGGGGCGGTTTCCGTGGGTGGGGCTGGGGTTGGCGGGGACGTTTGGGGTTTACGGGTTGATGCGGAAGCGATCTTCGCTCGGCTCGCTGACGGGGCTTGGCGTGGAGACGACGATTCTCGCGCCGGTGGCGGCGGGGTTGCTGATTTATTTGCACAGCGAGGGGAGCGGCGCGCTGGGGCGGGCGGATGGGGCGACGCATTTTCTGTTGTTCGGGACGGCGCTGGTGACGACGGTTCCGCTGTTGTTGTTTTCGGCGGGGGCGCGGTTGATTCCGCTCGCGAGTGTCGGGGTGATGCAGTTTATCACGCCGACATGCACGTTGCTTCTCGGGCTGTTTCTTTATGGGGAACCGCTTCCGCCGGCGCGGTTGATTTCGTTTCTGATCATCTGGGTCGGGCTGGCGGTTTATTTGGTCGATTTGCGGCGGAGCCGGGGACGGATTTCGGCGGAGGCGGCGGAGGGGCTGTAGGGGAAGGTTGAATTATGAAGGTAGAATGTAGAAT
>CAZJCL010000152.1:5346-6819 GCA_964544025.1 uncultured Opitutales bacterium
GTAACTACATCATGGTGACGGCGAGTTCGGCGAGGGCGCTGCGTTCGCCTTTCATGAGTTTTACGTGGGCGGAGATGGGGGTGTTGCGGAGGCGGTTGCGGGCGTAAACGAGTCCGTTGGATTGGGAATCGACGTAGGGGTTGTCGATCTGGCTTGGGTCGCCGATGAGGATCAGTTTCGAGCCTTCGCTCATGCGGCTGACGACGGTTTTCACCTCGTGGGGTGTGAGTTGCTGAGCTTCGTCGAGGATGAAGAAACGGCGGGGGATGGAGCGGCCGCGAATGAAGGAAAGCGCCTCGATCTCGAGGAGGCCGGCTTCGATCAGTTTCATGTAGGCTTTTACGGGGGCACCGCCGTTGGTGGCCGTGGCGGCGGTTTTCTTTTTGCTGGGGCGGGGCGGTTTCCGGCGGTCGGAGCCGGTGAATCCGAGGTTGGGGTGCGGCGGGAAAATGACGTTGAGCGCGTCGTGATACGGCTGGAGCCAGGGCATCATTTTCGCTTGGATGTCGCCGGGGAGGAAACCGATTTCCTTGCCGAGCGAGATCACCGGGCGGCTGATGCTCGCGCCGTCGTAACGGCCTTCGGCGATCATGTGGAGAGCCGCGGCGGTTGTGACGATGGTTTTACCGGTGCCGGCTTTTCCGTAGCAGGAGACGAGTTGGATGGCGGGATCGAGGAGGGCGTCGATGAGGATTTGCTGTTCGACATTTTTCGGTTTGATCGGAACGCCGCCGGGGAAATGGAGATGGGGCGGGAGTTCGAGGCGGCGGATTTTTCCGTCGCCCATGTGGCGTCCCGGCAGGCGGCGGTCGTCGTCGGCGGCGAGAAACAGGTAGTCGTTGATGCCGAGATCGCGGCTTTTCGCGGCGGGAAGGGAGAATTCGCCGGAGGAGGAAAAGCGCTGCAACTGGTGGACGGTGACGTCGATTTCCTCGTAAAACGGGGCTTCGTCGCCGACTTTTTCCGGGACCTTGTCGTTAAGAAAATCCTCCGCCTGCAAGCCGAGGGAGCCGGCCTTGAGGAGCATGTTGATATCTTTGCTGACCAGGATGGCGGGGCCGTCGGTTTTGTCGGTGAGGTAAACGAGGCAGGCGAGGATGCGGTTGTCGATTTTCGCGAGATCGGGGAAAACGCCGGTCAGTTTGCGGAGGTTGCGGCTTTTGATCTCGCCGGAGCCGTTGTTGAGGTAGGGATTGACGAGGACGGAGAGTTTTCCGCCGCCGGGCAGTTTCGCGCCGTCGGTCATGGAGGACTTGCGGGCGGCGAAAAGGTTTTTCAGTTGCCGGTGGATGTGGCGGGCGTTGCGGCCGCGTTCGGCGGGATCTCCCTTGAAGCGGTCGAGCTCCTCGAGCACTTCGACCGGCAGCACCACGTGGTTTTCCTCGAATTTGTAGATGGAGTCCGGATCGTGAAGAAGGACGTTGGTATCGAGGACGAACGTTTTGGGAGCTTTCGGATTTTTCATTCGCGGGT